>CAIOSF010000001.1 GCA_903860855.1 uncultured Alphaproteobacteria bacterium
TGTACGATATTGCTGATTTACCCTTTTCCGTTGAGTTATCAAAAGATAAATCACATGGAGATGTAGCAACCAATATAGCGATGGTGCTCACATCTAAAATACGTAATGAGCTAAGTCGTAATATAAGTGATTTTGGAAATTTGGATAATAATACACGAATAAATACTATAGAAATAGCCAAAAAATTAGCAAAAAAATTATCGGAATCATCCACTTATGTCATAAGCGCTGAGGTTGCAGGTCCAGGATTTATCAACCTCAGCATGAGTAATGAATTCTGGCACGAGTTTCTTGAAAAAAGCAATATCATTGGTATGGAATATGGCCGCTCAGAATTAGGTCATGGTGAAAAAATAAATATCGAGTTCGTTTCTGCCAACCCAACCGGACCTATGCATATTGGCCATGCTCGCGGCGCAATTTATGGCGACACCTTGGCTCGATTACTAGAGATTGTTGGATATAACATCGAAAGAGAGTACGTTATTAACGATGCCGGCAGACAGGTTCAAGTACTGGCCATGTCCTTGTGGATCCGCTATCAGCAAGCCTGTGGTGCTGACATTGTCATACCAAATGAATGCTATCCTGGTTCATATTTATGTGACATCGCTCATAAATTGAAAGACCTCAAAGGAGAATCGTTATTAGGAAGTAAATATGAGGATATAGCTACCTTCCTAAAAGAATTCGCTGTGGATGAGATAATGGCAATGATAAAAGAGGATTTGGCTGGTCTGGATGTGGCCTTCGATCTATTCAGCTCCGAACAAAAAGATGTAATCGACAAAGGAAAGGTTGAAGAAGCGATAGAATATCTAAAAAGCAAAGACCTCATTTATTTTGGCCTACTTGAGCAACCAAAAGGAAAGGCAAGTGATGATTGGGAACCGAGAGAACAGTGGCTATTCCGCTCTACCGCCTTCGGCGACGAATCGGACCGAGCTATAATCAAGGCTGATGGAAGTTACACCTATATGACCCCTGATATGGCTTATCACAAAACAAAAATTGATCGAGGTGCAACAAAATTGATAACTCTCCTTGGTGCTGATCATGGTGGATATGTAAAAAGGATCTGTTCGTCGGTTAAGGCTATTAGCGATAACAAGGCTGAGATGAAAATACTTATTATGCAGTTGGTAAATCTACTTGATGATGGTGTACCGGTAAAGATGTCAAAGAGAGCTGGTAAATTTTTGACAGTTAAGGATGTGTTGAATGAATTAGGTAAGGATATATTACGATTTATTATGCTGATGAGGAAAGGAGACACCGTATTAGATTTGGATTTCACCAAAGCCAAGGAGCAATCTAAGGATAACCCAGCTTTTTATGTGCAATATGCTCACACAAGAGCTGCCTCGATTCTCAGAAAAGCTTTGGCCGATGGTATTATAGCTGATGGGGAGATGGAGATTAAAGACTCAGGCAGTGTAAACCAAACAATAGGTATAATGGACGGACCCCAGGCAAAGTCAAAAGGAAGACATAACTTAATCCACTATGGCTATCAACCTCAAAATGAAATCAGATACGAGTTTTTGACATCAGAAAGTGATATCAATCTGATCAAACAA
>CAIOSF010000002.1 GCA_903860855.1 uncultured Alphaproteobacteria bacterium
ACTTTTTATATAATTTTCCGTATGGTTTATGACGCTTTTTTCTATGAAAGATGATATATAATCCTTCATACTAACATCGTGGTTATTTGGAGTCCTTTGAAACTTCTTCATATAAAAAATCCTCAAATATTTCGATTTATAATTTTTAGTACCAAGACAAAAAATAATTGATAAATAATTTTGATAATGATGCAAATGTTATGATGGTTAACTTAAAATATTATACGATAATGGGTGTAATGTGATGCCTAGCAGTACTAAGGGGCATTATGATGATCACTACCCTACCCTGGTTGCCGTTCCAAGGCCACATCCCCCCTTACCCAGCCGTATCGTGGTCGCGATGTCTGGAGGAGTTGACAGCTCAACCGTTGCAGCAATGCTTAAAGCTGAAGGCCATGAGGTCATAGGGATAACTCTTCAGCTTTACGATCATGGCCTTGTTGTCGGTAAAAAGGGAGCCTGTTGTGCAGGAAAAGACATTTATGATGCTCAAATGGCGGCAGAGAGACTTTCAATACCTCATTATGTTTTTGACTATGAAAGCGCTTTCAAGGAAGAGGTCATAGACAAATTTATTGATGGTTACATTAAAGGTGAGACTCCAATACCATGTATACTATGTAATCAAAAAGTAAAATTTCGGGATTTACTAAGGGCCGCTCGTCAGCTGAATGCCGATGCCATGGCTACTGGTCATTATGTAAGAAAAATAGTAAACGACTTTGGGGAATCAGAACTACATAAAGCCGTAGATGAAAACAAGGATCAAAGCTATTTTCTTTTTACAACAACACAAGAGCAATTGGATTTTCTTATGTTTCCCTTAGGGGGGATGAACAAGGATGAAACTCGCAAGTTAGCCAGATCTTATGGGTTAGAACTCGCTGATAAACCTGATAGTCAGGACATTTGCTTTGTACCAAATGGTGATTATCGTCAAGTCATTGAAAAAATTCGACCAGGCTCATTTATCCAAGGTAATATTGTAGACTCATATGGCGCTATACTAGGTGGTCATAACGGGATTATTAATTATACTGTGGGTCAGAGGCGCGGCATTGGTATTGCCAATGAACAAGCCATATATGTCGTTGCCATTGATGCAGCAAAAAATGAAGTTATTGTTGGTACTAAGGATAAGCTTAAGGGAAAGAATCTTTTAATTCGGGATATCAACTGGCTTGGTCGTGAAATCAAAGAAGATGATGAAGTTGAATGCCTGGTCAAGTTAAGATCAACTCATAAAGGCAGTACCGCCAAGCTCAGGATGCTCGATAATGATATGGCTTATGTGACTTTATATGAAGAATATTTTGCTATAACACCGGGACAAGCTTGCGTTGTTTATGGCGTAGATTCTTCCTTAAATCCCTCAAAGCGGCAACTATCTGACCTGGAGAGAGGATTATCACAATGCATTGACGGGACCCCCATCGGCTTGAATAGAAAAGCACACGATGCTACTACTGCCGATACAGATAATAGTAGCTTCATCCACTATACAAGAGTTCTTGGTGGAGGATGGATAGAGAAAGAAATAAAAGATACGTAACTTCAGTTAAAAATATAAAAAATGTTCGGTCATAATCCTAAATTACCAGCGGAAAATAGTGATGGTTCGGTTTTAAAGATCACATCAATTTTCGCTACTTTCCAGGGGGAAGGACCATATGTCGGTCAATCATGTGTCTTTATCAGATTAAGTGGCTGTAACCTTGCCTGCAGCTTCTGCGATACAGACTTTGATGATTACATCGAGATGCCAGTTGATGCAATTGTTGAGAAAATAAGGCTTGCCTGGTGCAGCTTCACGTCAAGACTATCATCTATGCCACCTCTTGTTGTTGTAACGGGTGGCGAGCCTCTGCGCCAGAACATAGATAAGCTGTGCCGCATCCTTATCGAACAAGGTGTAATAATACAGATAGAAACAAATGGGACCATATGGCGCCCTATCCCACCTCAAGTTCAAGTAGTATGTTCTCCTAAGGTGATTGTAGGAAAGTATTATCAAATTAGAGATGATATATTACAACAAACGATTGCTATAAAGTTTTTGGTAAGCACATATCAAAGTGGATATGAGGATATAAGTGATGTCGGCCAGGAGCAATACAGAATTCCTGTGTATATACAACCAATGGATCACTATGATCATGCTAAAAATACGGCCAATATGGAGTTGGCAATGAGGCTGGCGGCCAAGTATAACGCTAGGATTTCTGTGCAATTACATAAGATCATAGGGATCGAATAGTAGCAATAAAATCACTATCATAAAAAGTTCATATGACCTGTTAAAAAACTCTATGCTTAGTAAATTTCTATGGTATATAAATGTTGCTGGAAGGTCGTGAGATCGACATTCACAGATTTAATTGGGAATATTATTTAGTAACTAATTTTTTATATAAAAAGGAATAAAAACATGAAAAAAATCGTATCTGCTTTCATTGCTGCTGCCATGGTTGCTGCTTTCTCGACAGCTATTGCTACCGACGATAAAACAACAGAAAAAACAACAACAACAGAAAAAATGGCTAATCAAGATAAAACTGCTCAGCAGCTTTCTCAAGAAGCTAAAGAAGCTGCTGCTAAAGAAGCTAAAGAAGCTAAAAAACAGTAGTGGTTTACCGGGAATACGGGAGGGTAATGCATACCATCCGCGGTGTTTTCGTAAAAAAAGCAAGCATAGGGCTGCCAATATCGAATTGCGTTATGGTTATGTATTTTATTAATCATGAGGCGGTGAGTTGTTGTAGGTTTTTGCTTGCTTTTTTTATTTTTAGGGGATTTACACAATGTCACAGCTAGTTATTAATAATATGGCAAGTTGCAATGCGTGAATAGAAATACACCTGATCCCTGGTCAAAACTAGCATAGTTCCTATTTTAGTTCCTATTTAGTGAAGTCCTTGAATTTTGCTGCTCGTAATATCTAATGCAATGAGAGAGGAAGCGATGCATAGTTTAGCTACTGCACATGCAGTGACAAGCCCTATTTTGCAGTAAGTTGGTTTAAAACATAGTGTAATATACCACCATCTCTTAGGTATTCAATTTCTAGCTCTGTATCAGCCCTCAACACAACTGAAAACTCACTTTCTTCACCATTCGCCCTTTTAATCACGCCCTTCATTCTTTGCTTTGGTTTTATAGCATCCCCTATCTCAGGCAAGGAGATGAATTCATCTCCAATAAGTCCTAATGAATCTATGGGCACGGAGCTAATAAAAGGAATGACTCCCATACCTACTAGGTTTGATCTGTGTATTCTCTCAAAACTTTCAGCTATGACCCCCCTAACCCCAAGCAATTTCGTACCTTTGGCGGCCCAATCACGAGATGATCCAGTTCCATATTCCTTACCTGCAAAAATCACCACAGGTCTCTCTTCTGCTTTATATTTCATGGCCGCATCATAAATGCTTAGGACTTCTTTATCAGGATAATGTTCGGTATATCCACCCTCAACATTATGCAGCATCTTGTTGCGTATACGAGTATTAGCAAAGGTTCCCCTCATCATAACTTCATGTCCCCCCCTCCTTGCTCCATAGGAATTAAAGTCTTTTTGTTGAATGCCTCTTTCTAGTAGGTATTTAGCCGCCGGAGAGTTGATGGCTATTGATCCAGCAGGGCTAATATGATCAGTCGTGATGCTATTGCCGAATATAGCCAAGATTCTAGCTTCTTTTATGGGGATTAGATTGCTGTTTTGCTGATCTCGAAAATATGGAGGGCTCTGTATATAAGTGCTATTCTCATTCCACTGATAACTTTTGCCCTTCTGTGATGGAATAGCATTCCAAGTATCATTGCCTTTAAAAACATTTTTATACTTTTTAGTAAACATATCTTTTTTTATAAATTTGGCTATAACCTCGAATATTTCCTCATTTTTTGGCCAAATTTCCGCCAACGAATGGTTATCAAGCCCATCTTTCTGCAAATCAGCATAAATGTTACCAGCAATTGCATAGGCAACACAGAGCATTGGAGAGGCAAGATAGTTAGCTCTAACGAGAGGGTGAATACGTCCCTCAAAATTACGGTTACCAGATAGCACACCAGCGACAACCAGCTGATTATCGCTTATAGCCTTAGCAATCGGCTCATCAAGGGGGCCAGAATTGCCTATACAAGTAGTGCAGCCATAGCCTACAATGTAAAACCCAAGTCTTTCAAGATATGGCATTAAACCACTTTGCAGCAAATACTCCTCTGCAACTTGAGAACCGGGAGCAAAAGAGGTCTTGACCCATGGTTTGCGAGATAGTCCCAGCTCCACCGCCTTTTTAGCTAATAACCCAGCACCTACCAAGGCGAATGGGTTGGAGGTATTTGTACAACTAGTGATGGCAGCAATCACTACAGCACCATTAGCAAGTTTATACCGTACCCCGCTTACGTCATACTGATGACCAATATTTTGCGGATTCTTGTTTAATTGAGGTAGATTTTCTTCGAAATCTTTCGAGATATTTGGCAGGGAAACACGGTCTTGTGGTCGTTTAGGTCCAGCCATTGACGGTTGGACTACACTAAGATCTAATTCCATTAACTCATCGTATTTTGCCTGCTTTTTTTCGTCATACCAAAGACACTGAACCTCGGCATATTGTTTAACAATCGCCATGTGCTCAGGGGTACGACCAGTTAACTCAAGATACTGCATTGTTTCGTTATCTATAGGGAAGAAACCACATGTTGCCCCATATTCTGGTGCCATATTACTTATTGTTGCTCTGTCAGCAAGAGTGAGTGATTTCATTCCTTCACCAAAAAATTCCACAAACTTACCAACAACTCCTTTAGCTCTGAGCATTTCCGTTATAGTCAGCACAAGATCTGTCGCATTGACACCTGGCCCGAGAGCTCTATTCAACTTAAATCCTACAACCTTAGGAAGAAGCATCGATGTTGGCTGACCAAGCATTGCTGCTTCAGCTTCTATACCGCCTACCCCCCATCCCAATACTGACATACCATTTACCATTGTCGTATGGCTATCCGTTCCAAATACAGTATCTGGATATAGCATATTTTGATCATTGCAAAATACAACTTGAGCCAGATATTCTAAATTGACCTGATGGCATATGCCTGTTGCCGGTGGAACAACCCTAAAATTACTAAAAGCTTGTTGTCCCCAATGGAGAAATTCATACCTCTCCCTGTTACGTCTAAATTCTATCTTCATATTTTCGGATAAGGCATCAGCTGAGTTATAAAGATCAACAGTAACCGAGTGATCGATGACGAGATCAACGGGCATAAGAGGATTTATCTTAGCAGCCTCCTGCCCCATGGCATCTCTCATGGCGGCTAAATCAACCACCGCTGGCACCCCAGTAAAATCTTGCATTAAAATTCGTGCTGGAGAAAACAATATCTCTGTATCAGATTGCTTACCGAAGGAGCTCTGATACTCTTTCATAACTCTGACTATATCATGACTGCAATTGCGCAAAATATTCTCAAATAAAACGCGTATGCTATATGGTAATTCATCTATGGAAAGCCCGACTCGTTCACAAGCTCTGCGTAAATCATAATATTTGTATGTCTTATTATTACTTGTTAAGGTTGATGTAATTTCCATAGCTCTCTGATTATTCTTGTACTTGTCAGAAGTATAAGCTGTACTGAATGTGATTTGCAAGGACGATTGCCTATGCAACATTTTTATTCTATGGTGGATTTATGTTAGTGCTACAGAATATGATAATCTGAGTTATCGTTCATACTTAGTATAACAATATATAACACTTTAACATTATGAATGTGCAAGAATATATCCAAGAGTATCTCCCCATTCTCATATTTTTTATGATAGCAGGAGCTCTGGCAATCATCATGATCGCCTTACCCTTCATAGCCGCAAAGAGTCGATCATATAAAGCTAAGAATGCTCCCTATGAATGTGGATTTGAGCCATTTTCCCAGCCAAGACGTCAGGTTAGTATTGGTTTTTATATGGTTGCCATATTGTTCATCATCTTTGATCTTGAAATTACTTTTCTGTTTCCATGGGCTATTGTTCTCAAAAGTATTGGTATCTACGGTTTTATCTCAATGATGTCTTTCTTATTTCTGCTACTGATTGGTTTTATTTATGAGTGGAAGAATGGAGCCTTAGAATGGGATTAATGATCAGCAGCACATCTTATCGTATTATAGAGCAATCACATAGCATATATGATGCCGGCCCGGTCATAGTGGTATACGCTTATATGAAATGGTGTGCTTATATATAGAAAATTCATATCTTAATAAGTTCTTACTATACATTTGCTATAGTGATCCATAAGAAAAAAATCTTCAGAGTCGGGAATGACAATAAAACGTGATATATCTTTTGAGTTGATGGGATATGGTCTTTTTCAAAACCACACCTCATTAGAAGATGTAATGGTAATTAAAAATAAAATTCAAGATAACAATAAGAGTTACGGGATTTTAGTGTTCAATAGGGATTTTATTGATCAGGAAACATCAAGCTTGATAGAACTCAAAGAGCATGCCCCCCCAAGAATGCGCACATCTATTGATGATGAAGTTCTGTCCGATAG
>CAIOSF010000003.1 GCA_903860855.1 uncultured Alphaproteobacteria bacterium
CTGTTTGATATAGGAGTTGGCTATAATCTTTCAGACTCTTTGCGCACCGATTTTGCCTTTGGTTATAGACCTTACTATAAAATGACCACGAGCATGTTCTCCCATGCAACTGATAATGGCGGTGTATTTACTTCAAATAAATCGACATTTAAGCAGCAAGCTTATAATTTAATCGCTAATATATACTATGATTTTAATAACGCGACTAAGTTCACCCCATTCTTTTTAGCTGGTATAGGCTGGGAAAGAGCAAAAACTAAATTTACTCTTGGGTCACCAGATATGTTAACTCAGAGTATCCAGCCAGATATGAGTGTCGCACCTGATGCTGTGTGGAAGCATTCTCTATCAACCAAAAATAAGGACAATTTTGCTGTCAATGTTGGTGTTGGTATTGCATATAAAGCAGGAGAGCAAACATATATTGATCTGACATACAAGCTAGGTAATGTTACCAAAAATACACTTGGTAATTTCGCTGTCAAAGATGGTGATCAAATAGATGGTGGCTTTACTCCAACCTATCAGAATGTTAAGGTCAATAGCAAGGCCCCGCTTTATCAGCAATCTCTAAACCTTGGTGTTAGATTTGTATTTTAACCCCTATATTTACGGCCTTTGCGCAAAATTAAATTAGATTGGGTGATTTAGTCATCTTAACTTCTTAGGCTACGCCTTCGGTCTGTTCGTTGCACATCAGGATTTCAAAATACATATACAGCTCATGAAATCCTGAAGCTAGTTCTCTGGTATCCATGATATCATGGGTGATAAACTGTTATGCTGCAGAATTTAGAAATAACATGATTCGGATAGGGAAGAGTCGATACAAAGAAGACTGTGTTTGCCTTATAATAGCAATACGTGATGTAACCTTGGACTTATGATCAGAATAACCAAGGTCATCTCTGAATATAATACGATTAACTCATTGATATTATGATCATTTTAGATTTGTAAATGCGGCATATCCATCCTCACTTCAAGTCATCTGAAGGTAAATTACTTCCTGATAGAGCCTGGTGTCAACCTATCTTCCCAGGATTTTACCATCCAATAAACTGTTGGTAGCACAAACAGAGTAAAGATAGTACCAAAGGTCAACCCTCCCATAAGAACCGTTCCAATAGCATGCCTAGCCTCATATCCAGCATCATGAGATAACATCAGTGGCATGGAACCAAAGATCATCGCTCCGGTTGTCATTAAAATAGGGCGATTGCAAAGATGAAAATAACAGCCAATGCAAATAACAATAACATGGCTGTTTGCGATTCAGTATAATTCTTTGCACTTCCAGTCCATGCTTTTTTATAGGTTGATGGTCACTCTTTGCTGACAGCAGCTAGAAGTTTTGGCATTGCTTCGTCAAATCCATCACCCTTTTGTAGGTCTACTGTTAGAACAGCAGACCTCATCTGATTATAATGATAGAGCTCATTAGGCCCTGCATCTGCTACAATTTTGGCAACCGCTCCCAAAGATATTCTCTTACCAAGGTGATTTGTTATATACAACTTATTTAAATCCCATGGTGCTTTATCTCCTTTGAGTGTAATTGCATATAAAAATCCATCCTTGGTAAAGCTAAGTGATCTATTCCCGCTAAAAAACACCTCAATTGTTTTAGCAACTTGTCTGTTCTGTAGTTGAAATCATCAGAAACAATTCTGTGCTTTTCGTAGAATCATCAGCACCAGGCAGGCCAGAGTCAAGGCTCCATGGATGAAAATCAAGAGAAGGAATTTCATTCACCTCTTGCCTTATAGATTCTAAAATTTCATCAGCGGTGCGACCCCTAACTGATTATGGCTTTAGGGGGCAATATAACATTGCCCCCCAATCACCAATAAACATCAGTATATTTTCAGCTTCCGGCACATCTTTTACCAATTGAGCAATCACCTGTGCTTTTGTTTCCATGGCATCGATGTCCTTTCCCGGCATTGGTGGTATATAAATACCTATTAATCCTCTATCCTCTTTTGGCGCTATTTCACTTGGAATAACCTGAGATAAAACAAAAATTAAGCTAAATGTTAAAAGTAATAACTTTATTTAAAATACCCTTGTAACGATCAGTAATCCTATCCAAGAATTCATCAAGTTTTGGCCATAAATGATATTGGTTTTTTCTTAGAGTCTTAGAGCACATCAAAGGAGAAATTGTCAAAGCAACAATGCCAGATATAAGAACACTACCAGCAAGAGCAACAGCAAATTCTGTAAAGAGTTGGCCAACAGTACCAGCAATAAACGCTAAAGGGGCATAAACGCTTGCTAATGTCAATGTCATAGCCACAATCGCAAAGCTAATCTCCCTAGCCCCCTTCAAAGCCGCCTCAGATGCAGATAGCCCATTATCAATGTGACGTTGGACTTTTCTAGCACAACGATGGCATCGTCTACTACAAGACCAACAGCAAGAACCATAGCAAGGAGAGTCATAATATTGATGGAAAAGCCAAAGATTTTTAGAAATAAAAATGAGCCAATGAGAGATATTGGTATCGTAATCAAAGGAATCATGGTTGCTCTCATATTCCTCAAAAAAAGAAATACGATGAGCAAGACGAAGACTATTGCCTCACCTATAGAATATTTGATGTTTTTGAGTGAATATCTCACAAAATCCGCTTGATCTGAAATAATATTAATATGGAGCCCATCTGGTAGGTTTTGCCTGATGCTATCTAATTGAGCATGGACTAATGTTGCAACATCTAGAGGATTTGCATCGTTAGCTTTATCAATTCCGATGCATAAACCTGGCTTACCATTAATGCGAACACGGAATTGTTGATCATCTGTTTTAAGCTCAATATCAGCAATTTGCTTTAATAACACAGCATGTTGTGCATGATTTGAGTATGAAGAATTTTTTGTCTTAACAACCAATTTTTCATAATCGGCAATTGTTTTGAATTCAGTATTTAATGTTACTGGGATTTCATTTTGAAACCTCCCAACAGGCAAAGCAAAGGTGCTTTCTTTTAAAGCA
>CAIOSF010000004.1 GCA_903860855.1 uncultured Alphaproteobacteria bacterium
AATATGTATTGTCCGTGGGGCGATTAGCTCAGTTGGTAGAGCATCTCGTTTACACCGAGGATGTCGGCAGTTCGAATCTGTCATCGCCCACCATAGTTGCCTGCCATCATGTGCTCTCATCATGGTCGGTGTTTTTTGGTATGTGCAGTAACGTTTCTGTTTCACACTGTAGAGTTATATAGAGTATGGGGATGTAGCTCAGTTGGTTAGAGCACTGGCCTGTCACGCCAGAGGTCGCGAGTTCGAGCCTCGTCATCCTCGCCATTCATATTCATGGTGGTTTCCAGTCTATCGTTTTTAACTTAACATTAGAAATGTTCAGCCATTAGTGTTTGTTCCATTGGTTACCTAGAATTAGTTTTTTCATCCCGAGTTCGTTTCGCATACATACACATAATCTAAAGGCAAGACTATTTACCTAATACTAGTTCCCGATTTTCACTACTGCTGCTTTGACTGCACCTTCGGTTTGACTTCGCTTCCAGCTTGTCTATTGCATTTGGCTTGTGCCCATTCCATGTGTCTATTACTATTTGACTCCGTCCGTTTTATGTGGAAAACTGGTACTAGGCTATCTTACGATCGTTGTTGTACTTCGGCCTAGAGATGGGGATTCCGATTTCTACGCAGTTCCTTGATACTGTGTGTGTGCTCATACTGTGCTATTATATTCTGCTATCCTAAGCATTTCATTGTACTTACACAATCTATCAGTTCTACATATTGATCCAGCCTTAATATAGGGACTACCAACCCCATAAGCCAAATGAGCGATTGTTGTGTCCTCGGTCTCGCCTGAACGATGCGAGATAATAGGTTGATATCCAGATGACATAGCTAAAGCAATAGTCTTTATAGCATCAGTTAAAGTGCCAACTTGATTCGGTTTAATTAAAATAGCATTCGCCGCCCCATTCTCTATGCCATATTGCAATGTCTCCTCATTGGTTGTAAATAGATCATCGCCAACAAGCATTATCTTATCGCCCAATGCCGCTGTGATATCTTGCCATCCCAACCAATCATTCTCGGCCATGGCATCTTCTATAGAGATAATTGGGTAATCTCTAATGAGTGCCTCGTAATACTTGATTAACATGGATGACTTGAGGAGTAATCCTTCACCTTGCATTTGGTACTTATCATCTTTATAAAATTCAGAAGAAGCAGCATCTAAGGCTAATTTTACCGAATCAGTATAGCCACATTGGTAAATTGCTTCCATTAAGCCATCAAGGGCTGAACGTGTACTGGTAAATCCACTTGCAAATCCACCTTCGTCACCAATATTAGTATTGTGTCCAATCGTTTTTAGATTTTTTTGTAAAGTCATAAATATTTCACTTGCCATACGTAGAGCATCTGCAATGGTGGCGGCGCCTACTGGTACTATCATAAATTCTTGGATATCAAGGGAATTGCTGGCATGAGCGCCGCCGTTTACCAGGTTGAGCATTGGTATTGGGAATGCAATTTCAGATCCAGGCCGATTTGCTTGTCGCTCTTTGATCGGCCTGGTATATCGGCTCATTTCCTTGAATTCATAACCTATATTCAATCTATTCTGAATAGTCAGTAACAACCAGCGTATCATAATGAATAACGGTATCTTATGCATTTTAGCCATAGCTTTTGCAAATGCAAGTGATACTGGAAGAATAGCATTGCTACCAACTGCTAGCTCGTTATATATAGATAATAGGATATCATCTAAGTATATCTGGGCCATGGACACATCAGCATCGCTATGAGCAGTGGTGCAAATGCCATCTAAAGCATTACTAAAGGTTCTGCCCTCAACGTTAGTAGCTGATATGAGGCGCGGAGCTATGATATTCCTCACATTGGAGATAGCCGTTCTGACTCCATATCCAAAATATCTATTATCATTGAGATCTCTCAATTCTATAGCCTCTCTAGATCCAACCGATGCACCACTTGGTGCTGATGCCCTGCCTAAAGTAATGGCACCATCAGCTCGTTCAATGGCTAGGTCAACTTCAACTGTTGGTCTCCCGCGACTATCTAAAATCTCTCTAGCATTTATATGTTTAATTTTCATAATAACATAATGATAGTATATCTATTTGACTTTTCATTTAGTTTATAAAAAATGAAAAATTCAAACAAAACTAAATTGTAGGACGCAGTATAGCTGAATGGTGAAATATAGTAACTTAATTTAATGATCTATATGGTGCCATCTCTCTTCACCCGTATCTACGCAGTAGTTTAAAATAGAACTTGGTATTCATACTTGACTCCTCCAACTTATATGCTAACCTGCATTGCAATCGGGTCTGTAGCTCAGGTGGTTAGAGCGCACGCCTGATAAGCGTGAGGTCGGAGGTTCAACTCCTCCCAGACCCACCATTTTTGAACCAATCATTTTGACAGGCCAGGTATTGTTTTGATATCGGGATCGGTTGCAGAATGTACTGTCCATCATCGTCTAGCCCGAGCGCTGGTCGATGATTTGAATTATAGATCAATAATAAAAATATTAGGAGTATTTGGCTTTCTTTAATCAAGACTTAGCGGTAGCAGACCGCGAAATATTCACTGCTATATCGAATGAAAGCAGCAGACAGCAAAACCATATTGAACTTATAGCTTCTGAAAATATTGTCAGCAAAGCTGTTCTACAGGCCCAAGGTTCGGTTCTTACCAATAAATACGCTGAGGGTTATCCAGGACGCCGCTACTACGGAGGGTGCGAATACGTTGACATAGTTGAGAATGTGGCGATAGAAAGAGCTAAGAAGTTGTTCAATGCACAATATGCTAATGTTCAGCCTCATTCTGGAACTCAGGCGAATCAGGCCGTATTCTTTGCCTTGTTACAACCATTTGATAAATTCTTGAGCTTATCACTTGATTGTGGCGGCCATCTAACCCATGGAAATAAGGCTAATCAATCGGGTAAGTGGTTTGAACCGATTCATTATGGTGTGCGTCGAGATAATGGCCTGATAGACATGGATGAGGTCAGGCAGTTGGCCATAATCCATAAACCAAGGCTTATAATAGCTGGTTGCTCGGCATACCCTAGATTCATGGATTTTGCCGCTTTTCGCTCTATAGCGGATGAGGTTGGGGCATATCTGATGGTTGATATGGCACACTTTGCTGGCTTGGTGGCATCCGGATGCTATGAAAGCCCTATACCGCATGCCCATGTAGTTACAACAACAACTCATAAAACTCTGCGTGGCCCTAGGGGCGGGATGATCTTGACCAATGATGAAGAAATCGCGAAAAAGTTACAATCAGCTGTTTTTCCAGGATCACAGGGAGGGCCTCTTATGCATGTGATTGCGGCCAAAGCTGTTGCCTTCAAAGAAGCTTTATCCGAAAGCTATAGGGATTATATGAAACAAGTTGTTAAAAATGCCAAAGTCATGTGCGATTCTCTCATGAAGAGGGGATACGATATATTGACAGGGGGCACCGATTGCCACCTACTGCTGATTGACCTAAGAAAACAGGGCATTACTGGTAAAGATGCAGAAGCAAGCCTTGATAGGGCTGGTATGGCTTCTAATAAAAATAGCATTCCATTTGACAATACAAAGCCGACTATAACGTCTGGCATTCGTCTTGGTACTCCTGCAGCAACCACTAGGGGATTTAAGGAAAAAGAGTTTGAGTTAGTTGCTCATTTGGTCGCTGATATCTTGGATAAGCTGGAGCTTAGAGGAGGGGTGCATAACAGTGGTCACCACGACTTGAACGAGAGAGCAGAGCTTCTAAAAGAGAAAGAGTTGGAAGTTAAAGCGAGGGTCTATGATATTTG
>CAIOSF010000005.1 GCA_903860855.1 uncultured Alphaproteobacteria bacterium
ACGCTCTGAGCATTTTCAAGAGATGGTTGAGATTGGCGCGCAGCGCATTGACAATGTGACGCGGCAAGCCGAGATGCGTATCTCAAAAGTAGTGCGTTCCTTTCGATTAGAATATTTTAAACATTTATTGAATAAAGGCGCCGATCAAATCGAACAAGTGTCTCAAGGGGCTATTCAAAAAGTATCTCATACCGTTCGCTGGATCTATTGGGAAAAATTAGGCATTGCGCTCATGGTGGGGCTTGTTGTGGCGGTAGTGATGGGCTTATTCGTCAGTGCTGAATGGCCTTGGGAATCGCATTTTCGCGCCATGAGTGAACGTCAAGTGGGACATTCAGTGCTGCAAGCTTGGCCTCATCTACAGTCTGAGGAACGCGAGCATTTGCGCAGAGCGATCCATGAGCATGCCGTTTAGCACTATTTGAGTTAGCACTTATAGGATGGAGGAGAAGTATCATGCCAGGTTTAGAAAGCGGTCACGAGGTTTTACCTAACCCTAAAGTCGAGCGAAAAATCTCACGATAATCCAACCGACGAGTATGTTTTTTCTTTTCGTGATCGATGAGCCATTGTTTACGTGAAATTCCACCGCCATATCCTCCTAGCTTCCCATTACTGTTACTAATACGATGGCAAGGAATAATGATAGCCATTTGATTCGCACCATTGGCATTGGCCACAGCTCGGCAAGCGGTCGGTTTGTTAATTGCCTTGGCTTGATCGAGGTAACTTCTTGTTTCACCAAATGGAATTTTTTGTAAGGCTGACCAGGCAAGTTTTTGAAAAGGAGTTCCTGAAAGATGAAGTGATGTTTTAAAGACTTGTAATGAGCCTTCAAAATAAGCCTTAAGCTCACTGTCAATGGAGATCAGGGCAGCAGTATTTCCTGGTTCAATGGTTGATTGAGTATTAATGTGAAGCTTTTTGATTTCGCGTTCTAATCGACTTCGATTATCAACAAATTCTAAAAGGTATAAAGCATTTTCATCAGCAATAGCAAGCATGGGCCCTAGGGGGGTGTTGATTGAAGCGCTTTTAAGAAAAGAAGTATGCTTCATAGCATGCGCAATATTTTTTAGGATTTATTCATAAGGAAAACGGCCACTCTAAGAAATTGGCGGAGGTTAGCATCCCTTAAAATAACCACCTCCAAACTGGGTGGGGAATGTCAATTTGACCGAAAGCGATCCTAGCAGATTTCGATAACAATGCTAGGAGTTATTACCATTGGTGGTGATAAGAAATGGCGTTATTATCGATTTTCTCTATTCTCAATAATAAGGTCGCTTTTTTGAAGTAAGCTTATCATGTCCCTAAAGTAACGAAATATGACACTTTAAGGACATACTAGGCGCATAAAGTGATGAGATCACAGCCATCATGATGCTATAATTACATTATTAGTAATTATAGCATCATGTCAACGCAATAATTTAAATGTTTCGCTTGCGTTAGTCTAAAAATTGATGTATGATGTTACTATAATTACACTATTTGTAATTTTGGAAGCATGGCAATCATATGAATCTACAATCTTACATAAAACAGCTCAGGAAATATGGGAAACGAGCCTTCACGATTGAAGAGATTTTGGAAGAATTCAAGGTATCTCGCAATTATGCCAGGGTGGCTTTATATCGCCTTATTCAAAGTGGCGACCTTGTCTCCCCGGCTAAAGCTTTTTATGTCATCGTGCCTCCTGAATATCAAACATACGGTTGTATACCCGCAGAACAACTTATTCCCATACTCATGAAGCATCTAAATATCGATTATTATGTTGCCCTGTTATCAGCAGGGTTGTTTCATGGAGCGACCCATCAAAAACCCGCTAGGTTCCAAGTCATGTTGAATAAAAGGATGAGCGGTAATTTGGTTTTTGGCGATGTTGAAATAGAGTTTATTTATAAAAATTCACTCTCCGGGCTTCCAACTCAAGATTTCGTTGTTGATACTGGCTATCTCAAAGTGGCATCACCTGAGCTC
>CAIOSF010000006.1 GCA_903860855.1 uncultured Alphaproteobacteria bacterium
GTAATTTCTATCACTGATGGCCAGATCTTTCTAGAGTCGGAGTTGTTTTACAAAGGTATTCGTCCGGCTGTAAATGTTGGATTATCAGTCAGTCGCGTTGGTTCGGCCGCTCAAACAAAAGCGATGAAACAGGTCGCTGGTACGGTGAAGTTAGAGCTTGCACAATATCGTGAAATGGAGGGCTTTGCTCAATTTGCTTCTGATCTAGATCCCACGACCCAAAAGCTGTTAGCTAGAGGAAGTCGCTTGACTGAGTTGTTAAAACAGGAGCAGCATATAACATATGCAATGGAAGAGGAGGTTGTCTGTATTTTTGCTGGAGTCAATGGCTATCTTGATAATACGGATATTAAAAACATCAAAAGATTCAAAGATGAGTTAATATTATCGATGCAAACTCATCATGAAGATTTATTGCAAGCGATAAGGAGTGAAGGACAAATCAGTGATGCTAACTTAGCTAGGCTTCACGATATCCTGCGCAATTTTACACAAAGTCATGTGGTGTTTTAGGTATGGCATCGCTCAAGGTTCTAAAATCTAGAATAAAAAGTATTCATACTACTCGAAAGATCACCAAGGCCATGCAGCTCATTGCCGCAGCACGTCTTAAGGGTATTCGACGAAAAGTAGATGCTGCGAAGGTATATATGGAAGAGGTGCATGATCTAGTGGAAAGTTTGGTACCAGATGGAATTTATGACCAACTCCGAGTCAATAATTACGGGAATGGGGGTGATTCGAATAGTGCCTCAGATAATACGCGTATGGATTCAAGAACAGAGTCATGTAAAGGTACTTTGATTGTCTTGTTCACTGCTGATCGTGGTTTATGTGGTCAATTTAATGGGGCAATAATCAAGGCATCGCGCAAAGAGATAGCTACTATTGGTCGCGATAACATCGAGGTATTGTGCATGGGACGCAAAGGTTATGAGGCGCTCAAAAAGGACGGAGTGACATTTGCAACGAATTCCTACATATCTTATCCCCAGATCAAATCTATAAGTTTTCTGAATATGAAAGAATCAATTCTCGAGATTGTAAATGCGACACGAAAATATAAAAGATATATTTTGATATACAGTAACTACGTTTCAATGGTGAAACAAGAGGTCGTGATAGAAGAGTCTCTATTCCCAACATGCGATACGCAAATGAGCTCAACTGCTCGTGATGATGTCCATAACTCCGTTGATCAGTTCGGTGATGACCAATCCAGAGTTGGTAAATATAAGATGAGTTTTGATGGGGGAAAGAGACTGGTATTACAGCGTACTATTGAGCAATACTCGATTGCACGAGTGTTTAATATAATATTAACTAGTATGCTCAGCGAATACGCTGCGAGAATGCTAGCCATGGATGGAGCTACACGTAATTCGACTAAGATGCTTGATACTCTGAGTAGGCAATATAATCAGAACAGGCAATCACAGATTACCAGGGAATTGATCGAAATTATTTCGGGGATGGAGGCGATAGAGACTGCATAGCTATTAAAATCACTAGATAGTTTTACTAAGATAAAGTAGGAAGTAATGTTAGTATAGGATAAAATGATAAAGCAAGAAGATACAATGGTGGAAGTAAAAAGCAACAATGGACTTGAGCTGCACAAAATGGTAACAGAAGGAGAAATCATCAGAATAATAGGGGCCGTTGTAGATGTGCACTTTCCTGAGCGTCTTCCGGATATTCTGAATGCCTTGAGATGCAAGAATGGTGATAAAGAGATGGTTTTGGAAGTTGTTCAGCATATAGGAGAGAGCTCTGTCCGTACCATAGCCATGGATAGCACAGAAGGCTTAAGACGTGGCATTGTGGTTATTGATACGGGTAACCCTATAATGGTGCCAGTGGGTAGGGAGACTCTTGGTAGAATTATAGACGTCACTGGTAAACCTATAGATGGCCTGGGTCCGGTAGGAAGTAATGAACTTAGACCTATATATGCTTCGGCCCCTGATCTAATCGATCAAGCAACCAATTCTGCTGTCCTTGCTACCGGCATAAAAGTCATAGATCTATTGGCACCCTATCCTAAAGGAGGAAAGATTGGGTTATTTGGTGGTGCTGGTGTGGGGAAAACTGTCTTGATCATGGAGTTGATCAATAACATTGCCAAGGCTCATGGAGGGTATTCTGTATTCGCCGGAGTAGGGGAGAGAACTCGTGAAGGAAATGATTTATACTATGAAATGATCGATTCTGGCGTTATAGACCTAAAAGATATCACAAAATCAAAAGTTGCTCTAGTATATGGCCAAATGAATGAACCACCTGGGGCGCGCGCAAGAGTTGCTCTATCGGCATTAACAATAGCAGAATATTTTCGTGATGATGAAAAGCAGGATGTTCTTCTTTTTATTGATAATATCTTTCGATTTACTCAAGCTGGTTCTGAAGTGTCAGCTCTTCTTGGTCGCATACCGTCAGCTGTTGGATACCAGCCGACCCTGGCGACGGAAATGGGTGCGCTGCAGGAAAGGATCACATCAACAAAACATGGTTCAATAACATCAGTTCAGGCTATATATGTTCCAGCTGATGATCTGACTGATCCAGCTCCAGCCGCTTCGTTCGCTCACTTGGACGCTACAACGGTTTTAAGTCGTGCTTTGGCTGAATTAGCTATATATCCGGCCGTTGATCCTCTAGACAGTACATCTCAGATGCTATCTGCTTCCATTGTGGGAGAGGAGCACTATAGTGTAGCTCGTGAAGTACAGAGAATTTTGCAAACATATAAATCTCTTCAGGATATTATTGCTATTCTTGGTATGGATGAGTTATTAGCGGAAGATAAATTAGTAGTAAGTCGTGCTCGAAAAATCCAGAGATTTTTGTCACAACCTTTCCAGGTGGCTGAAGTATTTACAGGGGCTCCAGGTAGATTTGTTGCAATAGAAGACACTATTCGTGGGTTTAAAGGGATAGTTGAAGGGCAGTATGATGATATTCCTGAAGCGGCTTTCTATATGGTGGGGCCAATAGAGGAGGTTCTAGAAAAAGCGAAAAAACTGCAAGAACAATCTTAAAAATGCTTAGATCTCTATAACAATGTAATAACGTATTGATATGATAATAGTTGATATTGTAACGCCAGACCACTTAGTGGTAAGCGTAGGCGCTTATATATGCTTGCTGCCGGGAGTATGTGGTGTTTTAGGAGTTTTGGAAAAGCATGAGCCCATGGTCATAGCTTTAATGGCGGGAGAAGTAGTACTGCATTCATCTGATGGTGGGCATATGGCCGCCCAAGGTGAGTATACGAAAAAGTGGCGAATTGATGGAGGGATAGCGAGAACTGACGGTAATATATGTGCAATCAGTGTGTTAGAATGTGAAGAGATTTGCTAAAGCATGGCTGACCTATGACTATGTGAGCGAAGCGAGATAATATAGTGCAATATTATGATTGTTTAAAATGGCTGGTTTAAAAGTGAAACTTGCTATGAGCGTAAATATGAAAAATAAGCGAATAACCATGATAAATACCTACAGTAGAAATAAATATATTTCTTGATTTTTTGCGTGCAACAAGTTATTAATATGTATTGTCCGTGGGGCGATTAGCTCAGTTGGTAGAGCATCTCGTTTACA
>CAIOSF010000007.1 GCA_903860855.1 uncultured Alphaproteobacteria bacterium
GACTTCGAGTCGTCACTATTTGGTACGGATGTCGGCTTAATTCACTATGGATAAATATCTTTATGTTCTATAGATTCTTTAAATAAATTTGTAAGTATTTTTGGTAAATGTTTAAAATAATAACAAAAGAAATGAGTTTGGGCGATGGTTTGCTCAAACTTGAAACTGGTAAAATAGCGAGGCAGGCAGATTCAGCCATCCTGGCATCTATCGGTGATACCGTCGTTTTGTGTACGGTTGTAAGTGTTGACAGCGAAGCAAAGAATATAGACTTCTTGGCTCTGACCGTTCAGTATTTAGAAAAGTATTATGCAGCTGGAAGGTTTCCTGGAGGATTCATAAAAAGGGAAACCAAGCCGTCGGAAAGAGAGGCCCTAGTTTCTAGATTAATAGACAGATCTGTGCGCCCTCTTTTTCCTGATGAATACGAGAGTGAAATACAGGTCATATGCACGGTATTATCATATGACGAGAGGTATAATCCTGATACTGTTGCTGCTATAGGAGCCTCTGCTGCTTTATGGTGCTCAGGTGTCCCTCTTAGTGAGCCGATAGGGTCGGTCAGGGTGGCTTATATTGATGACAAATTGGTACTCAATCCTTGTCAGCCATCTGAAGAAAGTAAAGTCAAGACATCTCTCAATCTTGTGATATCTGGAACTGAAAGTTCTATCATGATGGTTGAGTCTGAGGCATCTGAATTATCCGAAAACCAAATACTCGATGCTTTATCATTCGGCCATGGTCATATCAAAACTATAGTTGAGTTTATTAAAGCTTTTGCTAAAGAATGTGGTAATGGCGGTGGGAAGAAGAATATCCTCACCTCAATTAGAGATAAGAAGCTGAGAATAGCCAAAATCAAGAAAAAAATTAAGGGAATACAAGCTTGGCAAAAAGAGATAAAGGCAATCTATAAGGAAAAGATCAAAGCGGTTAGATATAAAAAGGTCAAAGAACTCGAAGAAGTTGTGCTAAGTGAGCTATGCGTAGATGGAGAATATATACCATTGGAAGTCAAAAAATCCCTGGCAGAAGTAAGAGCTGATCATGTTCGCAGTAATATCATCAAAACGGGAAAAAGAATTGACGGTCGTGGAGTTGAAGATATAAGGCAGATTGACTGCGAGCTTGACCTGCTTCCTCGCGCCCATGGTTCTGCCTTATTTACTCGAGGAGAAACCCAGGTATTGGCCGCGATAACCCTAGGTAATGCATACGATGAGCAGATGAGTGAAGATATCCTTGGAAGTCGCCACGATAGATTTACTCTGCATTATAACTTTCCTCCTTACTCTGTGGGAGAAGTTGGTATGCTTAGAGCGCCAGGAAGGAGAGAAATTGGCCATGGTCGTTTGGCATACAAAGCCATGTTACCTATATTACCGAGCAAAGATGAATTTCCATACGCAATGAGAGTTGTAGCTGAAGTTACGGAATCGAATGGCTCTTCGTCAATGGCAAGTGTATGTAGCTCATCTGCTTTGATGATGGCAGCTGGTATTCCAGTCAAGTGCCATGTTGCAGGTATTGCAATGGGGTTGATCAAAGAGAAGGATCAAGTAGCTATTTTATCTGATATTATGGGAGACGAAGATCATCTTGGTGATATGGATTTTAAAGTTGCTTCTACTCGCAACGGTATTACGGCACTTCAAATGGACATTAAGGTGGACGGCATAGATTTGGAAATAATTAGATCTGCTATTGCTCAAGCTATCAAAGGCATTAGTCATATACTTGATAAACTTGAAGGTACGATCAGCAAGCCACGGATTGAAACAAGTCAATATGCTCCTAAGATTAGAATAATCAAAATTGAGAAAGATAAAATTAGAGATCTGATTGGGCCTGGTGGAAAGGTGATAAAAGATATATCAGAACAAAGTAAATCCAAAATTGATATAGATGAGGCTGGCAGAGTAACAATATTCGGCCCTAGTCAAACACATCTAGATAAAGCTGTATCAATGATAGAGAATGTTGCCTGTGGACCAGAAGTAGGCAAAATCTATGATGGTTGTGTCGTTAAAGTCGCTGACTTTGGCTTGTTTGTGCGTTTTGGGCAGGGGACTGATGGTATGGTTCATGTAAGCGAAATTTTTGATCAACATGTAACAAACCTACCTGAATACTTCTCTGAAGGTAATTTAGTTAAGGTCAAGATCATAGGAATAGAAAGAGGAGGTAAGATTAAGCTGACCATGAAAGGGTTACGTAACAACATACCAAAGATCAAGAATGAAGGAGGAGATTCTGGAGGGGCAAAAAAACCTAGATTTTTCTAGTATTTATTTATATCTAGCTGAAATTAGCAGATGTGCTGATACTAGAAGTTACCTTGATAACACAACTTGTGTTTTGTTAATATTTAGACTAAAGATTAATCAATCTAATATGAGTCATTATGATTGATAAAATGACAGGGTTTGACATAGGGAGAGTTGCTGTATCAAATGACCTTCCCCTGATATTGATAGCTGGTCCCTGCCAGCTTGAGTCTTTTGATCATGCCATGTTTATGGCAGAACGGATATCAACTATTTGCTCTTCCATCTCTATGCCATGGGTATTCAAGAGCTCATTCGACAAGGCAAATCGAACTTCCTTGCACAGCGAGAGGGGCATAGGGCTCGATGAGTCTTTGCCTATATTTGAAAAAATAAAACAGGAATTTGGTTGCCCAGTTATAACAGATGTGCATGAAATAAGTCAGATTGCATCCTTACGTGGTGTTGTAGATATCCTCCAGATCCCAGCGTTCTTATGTCGTCAAACCGACCTCCTAGTGGCAGCGGGTGAAAGTGGTTGTGTTGTTAATATAAAGAAAGGTCAGTTTCTTGCTCCTTGGGATATGAAAAATGTATCAGATAAAGTACTGCATACTGGCAATACAAAAGTAATGCTGACGGAAAGGGGTACATGTTTTGGCTATAACCAGTTGGTCAATGATATGAAAAGTTTAACGATTATGGCCAATAGTACAGGGCTCCCCATAATATTCGATGCCACCCATTCTGTCCAGCAGCCAGGAGGATTAGGACAAGCCAGTGGGGGACAAAGGGAATATATAGAGGTATTAGCAAGAGCAGCAGTTGCTGTTGGAGTTGCCGGTGTTTTTATCGAAACTCATAACGATCCTGATAACGCTCCAAGCGATGGGCCGTGTATGTTGCCGATATCAAAGCTGAAATCCATGCTATTCAAATTGCAGAGGATAGATGAATTAGTGAAAATGGGGGAAGGGTTCTTGAAAAGCACATAAATTTAAGAAGATATTTGTGGCTTTGAAGTTTGGTTTTTGAGTTGATTTATCTATACAGTGCAGCGGATTATGTATACAATATATAGTTAATTATAGATAGGTAATTAAGCTCTGACTTAAGCAGAGGAAGGAAGAGAGGCAATAGTTAGTAATGATGAGTGCAATTCCCGATCATTAGTAGCGTTGCTATGTGGTAAAAATGGATATTATCTTGAATTTTATCTTTGAGTTGGTTTGTTATATAGTGATGTGGGTTATACGCTGGATTAGGTGCCAAATTAAGTAACAGAATGAGAAGAACAATGGCAGACAATAGCGAGCACAGTACTAGATCATTAATAGCAAATAATAGTAAAGCTGGTTATGAGTATTTTTTTGACGAAACCCTTGAGGTTGGTATAGTTCTGACCGGAACAGAGGTTAAATCATTGCGTAAGAATCGCACAACCCTAACCGAAAGCCACGCCTCTCTTGA
>CAIOSF010000008.1 GCA_903860855.1 uncultured Alphaproteobacteria bacterium
CTTTGCTAAAAATTGCATTTTCTTTGTTGCAAATTGGTAACCACCTGATAAAAGAGTTGTTATTTTGGATAGTTTATTTAAGAGCTATTTGTTATTCTATAGGTCTTGAAACATTATTAAATCATGCGTAATAACATGGTAGTTTATGTGTATATTATAACTAATAAACCCAATGGTTCTTTATATATTGGAGTAACTAGCAATTTGGCAGAGCGCATTTGTAATCATAAACAAAAGATGACTATGGGCTTTAGCAATAATGTATAATTTGAACAAGCCTATATACGCCGAAGAATTCAAGACACCTCAGGACGCAGTAGCTCGTGAAAAGCAGTTGAAAAATTGGCATCGTGATTGGAAAATTAACTTGATAGAATCAGTGAATCCTAAGCGGGATGATTTATATGAAAATTGATAATGAGACCCTGAGATGCAATAGACAAACCGAAGGTGAAGTCGAACAATTTCAGGATCTCCGAAAAGTGATGATACTATGGGACTAAAGGCAGAAGAGCACGATCAGCCAATCCTTACAGTGAGTCAGATATCAAGCATTCTTGACAATACCATCAGGAATGGTCTAGGGAAGGTATCGATTAGAGGGGAGATTTCCAATCTCAAAGCATCATCGATTGGCCATATATATTTTTCCCTTAAAGATAGCAAAGCAGTCATCAATGCGATTTGCTGGAAGAGCTCTCAGCCATCGTCAATCAAGATAGCTGATGGGATGGAAGTTGTCTGCACTGGAAATATCACGATATATCCGGAGAGGTCAAATTATCAAATTATCGTCCAAAAACTTGAAATATATGGTGTTGGTGCTTTGCTCGCTTTACTGGAAAAGCGCAAAAAACAACTTGCAGCCGAGGGTTTATTCGCAGATGAGCATAAGAAACCCCTACCATTATTACCAAGAATCATAGCCATTATCACTTCCCTCGAAGGAGCCGTGGTTAGAGACATTATGCATAGAATACGTGATCGTTTTCCTATCCATGTCCTTTTGTGGGGAGTGCCGGTTCAGGGACAGATGGCGGCAGAGAAAGTGGCGGAGGCGATAAGGGGGATTAATCTACTTGGAACGGATAGCGAGGTCATTGGTTTAAACGCAGAAGCCTATGTTCCCAAGCCCGACCTGATAATCATAGCAAGGGGTGGTGGCTCAATCGAAGACCTATGGCCATTTAATGAAGAGATCTTAGCGAGAGCAGTCTTTGCATCTGCTATTCCGATAATTAGTGCTATAGGGCATGAGATTGACTATACCATCCTCGATATGGTAGCAGATGTGCGAGCGCCAACACCTACCGCTGCGGCCGAGATAGCCCTGCCAAAACGCCATGACTTAGCCATCAGGATACAAAAAGCATGGCAGAGAATAGATAATATTATGTTGTTGCGTCTGCAAAGTGCGATCAATAATCTTTCTGTCCTTGAAGCGAAAATTAGTAATAGTCAACAAAATTATACTAAGATTTTCCAATATATTGAGAATATTCCCACTCTGCTTAAGCATAATCTCCATAGAATTTTGGTGAATAAAGAGCTGCTTTTATCCAAGGTGCAGTTGACGTCAAATTGCTTGCAAAATTCCCTATATCAAAAACAATTACTGCTAGATGACTATGGTCGCCGTTTATTTAGTTGTGTTGACAGATTGTTACAGGATAGGGCGGACAAATTATCCAATACTCTTGGATTGCTCAAGAGCTACAGTCACAAAAATGTGTTGAAGAGGGGATTCGCTTTGGTACGACAGAATGAGGCCTTGTTAACATCGAGTGATTCCGTTGTCATTGGGTCGCATATGGAAATTGAATTATATGATGGAATTGTGAGGGCTGTGGCAATTGGAGGTGAGGGAGATGGAGTGCAAAGCCGTGGTTATGATGTACAGGGGAGGGAGCAAGGTGGCGGAGCTGCCAAGACTGATACGCAGAGTAGTGATGGCAAGGTGGTAAAAAAACAACCAGCACCTAGATCTGTACCTCAGAGTAAAAATCAGTTAGACTTATTCGACAAAAAATAATCAGCCAGCATAAAATTTAATGGACAACAGTATATATTCTGCCCTAGCAGGTCAAGTTGGGACGTTCAATAACATGAATACTGTGGCCAATAACGTCTCGAATGCTAACACCAGTGGTTATAAAAGCGATACTATGGTGTTCAACACTTATCTGACCAAAGATGTGCATGACAATAATACGATGCCGCAGGATTTTAGTACTGTAGCTGATGATAAAACAGGTGCTATGCATGTGACCAGCAGGCCGCTGGACGTGGCGATCAGCGGCCAGGGGATGTTTATTGTTCAGACTCCGGTCGGTGTTAGGTATACCCGTAACGGTAATTTTCAGAAAAACGCTGATAACATATTGGTTACAGCTCAGAACTATCCGGTCTTGTCGATAGAAGGGAATCAGGTTGTATTTCAAGAAACAGACACTGATGTGAGAATATACCAGAATGGTGCTGTATACGCGATCGGTCCAACTGATACTCAATATCAGCCAAGAGGGGTGATTGGCGTAGCTGCGTTCAGTAATCCGAAGCTGTTGCGCAAGGCTGGGGATAATCTTATGACTTCTGATGTGGATGGCGTAGAGAGTGACTCATTTACCGTGACTCAGGGGGCGTTGGAAGATTCGAACGTAGAGGGTATAATGGAGATGACGAGAATGATTGAATTGCAGAGAAAGGCAGAGATGACTTCGTCTCTGATAGAGGGTATATACAGCGTTCATAAAACTGCCTATCGGGCCATATCAAAGCAAAACTGATATTCAATCCAAACAAGTGGTTGTAGCATTGCTTTTTCGGCATCCATTTTTATGGATCGCCTGGGGCTTCCTATGTTGATTTATCTGGAGCTTGATGCAACTCAACCTTTCATTGGTCCGTTATTTTTAACGCCAATGCGTCACATATGACATGCCATTGTACACATCGCGGTTGACACTAAGAGGCTGTGCAATTATATTTGCCAGATCTAACATTTGTTACTTTATATTTATACATGTCTAAAAGGCTGAACAGAAAATACGGTGTATCACGAAGACTGGGTGTAAATTTGTGGGGTCGTGCTAACGATCCGTTTAATAGCCGCAATTGTCCCCCTGGTGCCCACGGGAAGTCTGGCTATAAAAAGCTTACCGATTATGGTGTTCAGCTCCAGGCTAAGCAAAAACTGAAAAAATATTACGGTAATATAACTGAGAAACAGTTCCGTCTTACCTACGATGAAGCCTCCAGGAGGCGTGGTGATACCAGTCAGAATCTGGTGGGCCTGCTTGAATCTCGTCTTGATGCCTTCGTTTATCGTTGTATGCTTGTCCCGACTGTGTTCGCGGCTAGACAGCTTGTAAACCATAAGCATCTTAAAGTTAATGGGAGGGTAGTTAATATTCCAAGTTATAGACTGCGTCCAGGAGATGTGGTTGAAGTTAGAGAAAAATCTAAAAACATTCAGAACATTCAGTTGGCTCTTGCTTCCAATGAGCGTTCTATCCCAAGTTATATAGAAATTGATAAAGATAAGATGGTGGCGAAATACACGAGATTGCCAGAGCTTGTAGATGTGCCTTATCCTGTAGTGATGGAGCCGAGTCTAGTAATTGAGTTTTACTCAAGATAATATACGAATAAATTTAATGCTCTCCATGGTGTGGCATCGCCATCCTAGGCCAGCTCACCATGATCATAACTAGGGGCACCGCCGTCGTAGCATCCAAATCTGAACTCATTTGTCTTATGTTTAGGATGAGGAACCAGCTTTACATAATTCCTTGATCCTGTATATATCCAATATCAGCCTTACTTAAATCTGGTTACGTATGACCGCAGCCACAGTATATCATGCATATGTAGCTCATCTTGCGCAAGATAATGCTGAGAGCAGCAAAATTCCTGGACTTAACTAAAAAGATACTATGCTGGTTTTGACCAGGTTTTATACCAGTTCCCGCTTTAGCTATCTATAATACTGAATTCAACAGAGTGTTCGATAGACAGGTAGGATATGGAGATGAGCGTCGCAATCCGGTGAACGAGGTCCATAATATTATTTATCTTAAGAACTTGGTATCAACGGATTTGCAAATTGGCAAAACTGGCAATTTGGATCAGGCTGTCGTGAAATTGGAAAGGCAGTCTGGGCAACCAGCCGGAAGGGAGGCTGTTTTAAGCTATCTAAATCATAGAGTTGCTGAAAAAGAGACCATCTCTATGATTGTTGATTCTGTAACGGCAACCATCGCATTGCCACCCGTGCCGCAGCTTGATATTAACGTTAACTATAACGGAATGCTTAGCGATTTTGAGGAGTCTCTTAATACTGCGAAGTCTTCGATGCGTTTAAAAAGTGCAAATCTACGCAAAGATTTGTGCACCATAAATGAAGATGATTATAGCATAAGCTATAAGCAGAACGCCCAGGGTATTCTAAGATTAATGGTGATCGGAGCTTGCTGTGAGTATGGCTATTTCGGTGGAGAGATGAAAGCATTTACATGCTCCAGTATGAGAAATTTGGTAATGCTGGCTGATAAAGCTGGTATTGATCTAGGTCAATCATTTATCGAGCCTAAAGATGTTTTTGATAAAATTATGGCCAATGCCGCTGGGCTTAGTCCGAAGCAGAAGTTTGATATCTATGTCCAGCTATATAGATTAGAGAAAGAAGTAAAAGGACTTGAGCTAAGTTAATTGAAAAAGA
>CAIOSF010000009.1 GCA_903860855.1 uncultured Alphaproteobacteria bacterium
CATCGCAAAAATGCCTAGAGCTGGTGACATTAAAACCAAAATTGCTTCCCCAGCAAAGCTTAATAAACCATGAAAAGCTAAATAGTCAGACATTTGTTAGTAGACTGAATCGTTAATTTGAATCGTTAGTGGATTGAATATTTGATTATATCAAACAAGCAATTAAATAGGCATCACAGGACCTAATACCCTCTGCTGTGGCTGCTTTTTTTCAAATCTGACCAGATTTACATGGATATTACCCCTGCTAGCCCGGCCAAATGGTACACCATGATGGGCTATCTGTCCATACGCTCTTATATCAAATCTCATTTTCAGTTGCTTGACATATAGGCAGTATTACTATAGCTTGCCCACGATAAGTTTTGTTATTCAACTTCTATTCATTTTGACCTTTGGTTGTTACATGCTATACAGCAATGTCTTTAAAACCAACCCCTCATGCGCTTGCATGTCCATTTGCTGTCAGCAATAAGCTGGGAAACATATTTTTACATCTATATTTCTAATATCTTCATCCATTTAATATGCCAATCAATAAGAGGTTGATCATGTGCACGCAACATAATATTGCTATAAACTCAAATAGCAAGGCCATCGCCAGGCTTTTTAGTAAAACTGCGCTTATTTATTTAATAATGATAGTACTAGGAATTCTAAGTGGCATGTCAGGCATTACATTTCTACAAATACTAGGAATAACAATATCAGATATATTCATCAAGATTTTTAAATGCATTAGCCTACCGATCATAGCTTTATCAGTTATTGTGACTCTTGCCAGCTATAGCGCTGAAGACTCACACAAGCGAATATGGCAACAAACAATAAAATACACAATTTCAACTACTGTCGTAGCCGCGGGTCTGGCTTGCTTGCTATACCTTATCGTAGCTCCTGCCAATGTAGATAGGAGCGCAATACCTCTACAACCAGAGCATATAGATGAAAGCAGTAGCGATAAGAAACATTATTTTCAACATCTAGTTAAGCTGATCCCTGCCAATATATTCGCGCCATTCCTAGAACATCAGGTGATGGGCGTCCTCCTGGTTGGCATCATTGTAGGACTAGCAATTCGTAATATACCAGAAAATGGCCCAAAAAAGACTTTGATCATGTTCTTTCAAGGGATTCATAGTGTTTTTATTGTAATCACAAAATGGGTCGTAGCGGTAATACCTATAGGTCTATATGGATTCATAACTTCAACCGTGGTTCAGCTGAAAGCCGGCATAGACATCGGCAGCATAAGCAAATATTTGCTTGTCGTTATACTAGCAAATATCATTCAAGGATTTGTGATCCTGCCCCTTTGGCTCAAGTACAATAAAATATCCCCTTTTGCTACTATGAGAAAAATGATGCCCGCTCTGTCAGTGGCATTTTTTTCAAAATCGTCAGCCGGTACATTACCTGTGACTATGGAAGCAGCCGAAAAGAATGTTGGTATTTTGCCGAGAATCAGTCGCTTTGTTCTACCTCTCTGCACCACTATTAACATGAACGGTTGCGCAGCGTTTATCTTCACTACTGTGATTTATCTCATGCAAAATCATGGCATTGAACTAAGCATATGGACCATGCTGACTTGGATCGTAATAGCAACTATAGCAGCTGTAGGCAATGCTGGGGTACCGATGGGCTGCTTTTTCCTCAGCGCTAGCTTGCTCGCAAGTATGGATATACCTATAACATTGCTAGGAATCATACTACCATTTTATACCATAATAGATATGGTGGAGACTGCTCTTAATGTATGGTCTGATACTTGCGTTACTACGATAGTAAATAAGAAGTATTGCGAAGATATTAATACCAGTTTCCGAGTTAAATTAATGCAACTGTGAATCCAATGGGATGAACGGATACACCTTTTGGACCTACTTGGCGTTTCATCGCACAGCATTGCCGTGAGTGACGAGCCACATGGAATGGGCGCAAGTCAAATGTAATAGACAAGCCAAAGGCGAAGTCAAAGCAGCAGTAGTTAAAAGCGGGAACTGGTATAACAAGTTAAGTTACTAACTCACCTTACACAAGTGCTCAAAATAGGGAAAAAATGGTAGAATCTAAGTTGTCATCCTGAAGTTGTTTGACTGCACCTAAGGCTTGTCCATTGCATCTAAGGATATGAAAATGAGCAAAAATTTGATAGGTCAGGGCAAATACCGTAGAAGGAATGGTAAAGTATACTGCTGATGGAGCATTTATTCATAAATTTTAGAGGCACATCTATCGGTATGCCATGTCCGCGCGCATATATCGGCTAAAAGCTTCCTTATAAGCAGGTGAATTTGCATCAAAAATGGTACTTATATCGGTATTCCGAATTGGTTGTATTTACATTCGCAGTGTAAATACCCATTCGTTTACCCGTAAGTTCTTGGATTAGGTTGAATTTACTGATCAGTACTTTTCTGATCAGTTAGTTAACGCCCCCGGCAACTGAACGTTCTTATCATCCACCTGGTGGATTTGCTGAGATTTCTCAGCTTTATGTAACCTATTCTGAATGAGGCGAGAGCGATTTTCAGCCTCAGATAAAGCTTGCCCAGCCTGCTCTATCTTGAGGCGGGTTTTGCTTAGCATATCTGCAAATTTTGCAAACTCACCCCTAACCAATTCCAGTAACTTCCATACATCTCCTGACCTCTTCTCTATTGCCAAAGTGCGGAAGCCCATCTGCAAGCTATTAACGATCGCGCTGAGGGTCGTTGGTCCAGTCACCACAACTTTATAATCTTTCTGAATTGTTTCTAGCAGACCTGGCATACGCAGTATCTCTGCATAGAGCCCCTCTATTGGTAAGAACATGATGGCAAAATCTGTACTATAAGGCGGATGAATATACTTGTCGCATATGGTTTTCGCGCATTTTTTGATGTTATTTTCAAGAAATTTGCTTTGCTGTTCAATCTCCTCGAGGTTACAATTGTGTTGAGCATCGACCAAACGCTGATAATCAGACAAAGGAAACTTAGCATCTATAGGTAATAGAACCTGAGACAGCTCAGCATCTTTTCCTGGAAGTTTTATCGCATACTCAACTCTATCAGCAGAGCCCGGCCTGATCGCAGCATTCTTTATATACTGATCAGCTATCATTATCTGTTCGAGAATGGCACCCAGCTGCACTTCTCCCCAGATACCACGAGTTTTGACATTCGAGAGAACTCGTTTAAGATCTCCAACTCCAGATGCAAGAGTTTGCATTTCACCCAGACCACGATAAACCATCTCTAGCCTTTCGCTCACAACTTGGAAAGATTCACCTAATCTTTTCTCCAATGTGCTTTGCAGCTTCTCATCGACAGTGAGACGAACTTGCTCAAGCTTCGCTTCATTATCCTCTCTAATTTTGGTAAGCTTTTCATCGATGATATTGCGTATATTCTCTAATTTATTTTCGTTAAGCTGGGCCATAGTCATTAATTGTTGGTAGATACGTTCTAAGCCGTTTTGCTGACCAAGGAGTATAGACTGAACATTTTGGGCCATACCATGCTGTATTAGGCTAAGCTGCTGAGCCATATCATGCTTGCCATCTTGCGCTACTTCCATCGCAATTTTGCGCATTGTGATGCCCATCTCATTGAGCAAGAGTTGCCTAGACGTTTCAGTATTAAGCTCGCTGCGACGATTAGACCTTATACCGAATATTAGTATGATAACCTGCAAAGATATCACTAACGAAAGAAAAATAAGCTCTATCAATGAATTACATAAAAACTATAATTGGACTAGACTATAGCTGAATAGATGGGGTATATCCATAGCATAATCAGCTACATTGACAAAAATTTGCTAATCTTTATACTCCGTCTCAGTGTTTGAAGTATCTAATTATTTTGGAGGATAGTCTGCTAATGAAGACGCAGCTTACCATAAAAAATACATTTGAAAATATCGATAAATCTGGATTACCTAATATAGTCATACAAAAAGGCAATCTTGTCTGGGTAAAGCTACCAGAGGGAGATGATCTGGATTACATGATCAACTCTTGCCATGACAACCTAGAAAACACAACCGACAAATCATAGCGGCTTTTACGGATTACTGAAGTCCCAGAAGGCAAAAAGATCCATAAGCAAAAAGACCTACCATGGAATGAACTTGAAAATAATGGATGCAGCATTGTAGGGTATGGCTATGCCTGGCGTTCAAAGGAACAAAATATATGCATTGATTATTTAAAGCTTATTAAAAAAGATGGTCTTGATGTTAAATCTGTGGAAATTTTGGCAGAATTTGGGAATAGAGCATGTAACGACGTTACTCTCAAAGAGCAATACGGAAACATAGATAGAGTAACCATTGGAGGAGGCGATAGAACACCCGATATCTACAAAAAATCATCGTTAGCAAATGTGATTGCAGAGTCAGCAATCCAGAGCCGCAATCCTCGCAATTCTGTGGGACAGTATATCATTGTTGAGAGCAAGACACTACAAGATGTACGAATAAAGATAATCCATATCATGGAGAAGGATATTGACCTTATTCTTAAGCGGCTTGGTGACTCAGAAAAGGAAAGATTATATAAGCGCATGGCGAATGTGATCATCTCTACCTCTGAATCTTCAGATGGTTTAATCAATGAGATCAATAAACTTGCCCTTAAGTCAGAACTACTTGATTATGATGCTATCTGCTGTCTGGTTTCGATGGACGCCTTGTGGGCATATCAAAAATGCCATTACAGTTGTTCTGATTTTAATGGCCTTGAAGCAAAAAGAATCAAGATATTAACGCGGCGCACTATATAAGCATATCAGGGAAACTACTTTACTATTTCCGATCTTGAAGCACTAGATAATGATCTAATCAAAGCACTCACCTCAGTGGATGCAATGGAAATGTATGAAGCAGGATACTGTTCATTCTATGATTTAAGAGAACTTGATATTAGTATGATCAACGTTCTGACTTCATAGTGCGCTCTTGAAGCATACAGAGATGAATTCTGCACTTTTTACGACTTGATAGACCTTGATATTGGCAAAATCAAAGCTATAACTTCATGGAATGTTCATAGAACGTTTAAAGATGGATTCTGTGATTTTAATGGTATTAAGGATCTCTGCACAGATGATATCGTATTTCTCACTTCGAATGATGCCATGGCGGCATATCAGAAAGGGATGCCTTTCACTATTGCAAAAGAAAAACTCTTAGCAAAGAAGGCTGACATTAAGAGGACTGAGAAAAAAGAAAATGATGTAAATGGTATTGATGATAGGAACAAAAATGATAAGAAGCCATGGACAGAAATAATAAGTACACCTTCTCAATCGCATATCCCCCAAAACAGATTTAATTAGGGTTTGTTACCAATTAAAATCACAAAAAACATGATAAAAATTAAATAAACTACACAAAAATTCGATATTAGTATGGAACTGATTGATGGAATTCGCATATGTTCAGTTATTATTAGATATCATCACATCTTGATCGAACACGGCTGTTTCTGCTTCAGAGTCTACCTCCAAACTCTTAGATGATACCAATACCCCATCGCCAGAAAGGGTGATGCCACCACGAGCTATGAATTTGCCATCATCACAGAGAATTTGAGCAAAATTTGATCTAACTTCATATAATTGCGATTTACCAAATGATAACCTATTCTTCTGCTCTCTTCCTTTGAGTTCACTTTTGGCTTGGCCATCCAATTTTTCCAACTTTATCGTACTTATAATTCCTTGATTCATCGTGATCTCTTTATGTATACGATCGAATTGAGCCCCATCAGCCTTTAAATGAATACGAGTCTTTTGATCAAATTGCACATCACCATCAAGCTTACTGATTATAGCCATTCTTTCACTGATTTTTGCACCATCAGCGACTATAATAAATGGGTATCCACCTTTATTGACCCCTCGCAACGTGGCGCTTTCCGCTGTAGCTTGATTTTCTTGCTCTAACCATCTATTCGTCTGAGTTGTAGAAATCTCCTGAGCATCCCATCCCTCCACTTCATTTCTTGCCGGCATCTTCTCTATGGGTTCTGCTGTTGTTTCTCTAGTTTGATTTATGGTTGGTCTTATAACTCCATGAGCTGTTTGCGCATCGGGCATATCAGCTGTCTCAAAATTTGCATTTATAGTGTCTTGATCAACACTAGTAAGCTCACCTAACTCCTTTCCCAAATCCCATGGCTCATATTTAAACAATAGCACTATCGCAGCATCGATCACGAACGATAACAAGAAGACGATGATAGCTTTTGCAACTTTACCTTTAATAACCATCTATCTCCTTAAATATGGTATGTATCCATTCCACTCTAGTACCAATTCACGAATTGAACCTCAGCCTGGATCATCCTATCACACGAAGATAGCTTGTCTTGCACTTTTTAGCACAAGTCATACCCCAGCCCTGATAAGATCATGCAAATGGATGACACCAACCGGTTCGTGCTTACCATTTACAACAAATATCTGATTGATTTTTCTCTGCTCCATCAGAATCATAACCTCAACTGCAAAAACCCCTTCATCTACCGTGATGGGATTACTGGTCATAATATCCGTAACTTTTGTGATAGTGAAATCCATTTTGATTTTTCGTCGTAAATCCCCATCTGTTACCATGCCGATGAGCAGCCCGTTAGCATCAACAACTCCAACACACCCCAGTCTCTTGCCAGTCATCAGCAGAATTGCATCTATACCTAATGCTGCTTCTGATATGATTGGCATTTCCTCGCCACAATGCATTATATCATCAATTTTTAGCAACTTGGATCCGATGTATCCACTAGGGTGATATAATCTATAATCTTCTGCAGAAAATCCAAGATGCCTCTTTAGCACCATAGCGATTGCGTCACCGAAAGACAGAGCCATAATACTTGAAGTCGTTGGTATGTTAAGATTATTAGCCTCTGAAATATTCGGCATAATCACCGCAATATCAGATAACTTATCTAGAGTGGAGTCTGTTTTGCGTGTAATTCCCACAATTTTTACTCCCATCCTCTTACAATAATGGATTATTGCATTTAGTTCAAAGCTCTCTCCTGAGTTTGATATCAGAATCGCTATATCACCATTTGCAATGACCCCCATATCACCATGACCAGCCTCTGCTGGATGCAGAAAAACCGCTGGAAATCCTATAGATGAAAAGGTAGCTGCTATTTTCCTAGCTATGTGACCACTTTTGCCAATACCACTGATTACAACCTTACCTGAAATTGCAAGTAGAGATTCTACAACAGGAGGCAAGCAACTATCGATACCATTCAACAAAGCTTCCAACCCTCTAATTTCTTGGGTAATCACAGCTTTTGCTATCTCTAAGTCTAAACGGAGATCTACATGAGTTTTATTTGATTCTAGCACGGCTTGGCATTATAAAAACGTATAAGCGTTTCTATAACACATTTTAGAATTCATTGCTAGATGGGTGGTGGATCATCTCCAGCATTTTCACCAAATACAGTATCTGCAGTATACGCAGTATTTTCGCCAGTTGTATCATTGATAAACTTAACAAAGTCATTCACATCCTTAAAATCCTGATAAACTGAAGCGTATCTGACGCAAGCAACTTGATCTAATTTTATCAATTCACCCATAGCTAAATTTCCTATCATCTTCGTCGACACCTCCCCTTCGCTAAATTTCTCAAGCTTTTTTATGATGTTGTAGACTAGGGATTCGATCTGTTCTCTACTTATAGACCTTTTACGTGCTGCTATTTCAAGTGATTTTTGTAGCTTTTCTTCATTAAAGATTTTCTTATCGCCATTTCGTTTAATAACAGTTATCTCCTTGGTCTCAACCCGCTCAAAGGTAGTAAATCTCGCCCCGCAGTTATGACAAAACCTTCTACGTTTTATACAAGAAGCATTGTCAGATGGCCTAGAGTTTTTAACTTGGGTATCCCAAAAGTCACAAAAAGGACATTTCATCAGCTGCCATTAGTTATACAAGAGATCTAATTAATACCTAGATAGTAAGTCAATATCAATCCAAAACATTGCGCTTAGCTCCTTCATCGCTTTCGGTACCTGATCTCCCGCCTTTCTCGCCATTGCTGGTGATATGAAGTTGCACTCTCTTCTCTTGAACCTCACCACAGTAATCTATAATAAC
>CAIOSF010000010.1 GCA_903860855.1 uncultured Alphaproteobacteria bacterium
ATAGCCGCAAATAGTACGAGCAAAAATATCACCGGAAGTAAATATAGGCACATTGGTGAAAAGTTCTTTTGCATAGCCCTCAGTAGAATTATCACATAACCTTTTTCTAACTACATGGCTGGGACGAGGCGAATTAGAGAGAAGGGCTATATTTTTACCTTGTTGCATCAGATTATATATAGCCTTTACTCCACCATCAACTAGATCCTTCCCATCAAATACAACCCCATACACGTCAATTATGAACGAGTCATAACCGTCTGATATAGATGCTAAATTTTTTATAATTTTTGTCTTCATATAAACTCTATCCGACTGATAAATCGCATATAATTGCGCAAATGATTAAAATTTTTACTTGGTATAGTCAATTAATAACATAGTAATCATTCCATTCACAGCACTTATAGCATTTTATGAGAAAATTGTTACTATCGGGCAAACATTATTACCGAGTTTCCAGCACGTGAGTGTACTGCGATTTATCATCCATTCATCAAAGCCATATAGACTATGTATTGGGGGTATGTTTTTGGCTATTTGCATTATAGCAATAGATGCAAACATCAAGCCATATCTCATCAAGATACTGATTGATTCTTCCTCCCATTCAAACTACGAGATGGTGCTATGCCCGATCATGATCTATATTGTCAGCCAATTTACCATGGTTTTTTCCTGGAATATCTTTGATTCTTGTGATGCTAAATACACGCCAAGATATAGAATGGCTATTGCCAATATATTTGTTGATAGTCTTAATCAGTATTCATATAACTTCTTCCAGAGCAATTTATCTGGCAGTATTACCGCTAAAATCAGCAAAGCTTTTGATACTATACCTAGGCTCATTCGCACAATTATCGTTGAATACATAAACTTTTTGCTGAGATTAGCAATAACTCTAGTTGTATTAGCGCGAGTATCACCAGTATTCCCCCTAGGAATGGCACTGTGGGTTAGCGTATTCGTTATAATCACCTTGCTCGCTCTCAAAAGAGCAGAGAAGCGTTCTAGCCAATATAGTGAGATCCAACCCCAGATATATGGCCATTTAGCAGATTATTTTAGCAACATCTTTAATGTCATCTGCTTTAACACTTATAGCTACGAAAAGACTAAGCTGGCAAAAATTGGTGATCAACTTGTTGAGCGCTCAAATAGGTTGTCAATGTTCTTTACTAATTTTTATAGCGTTCAAGGAACAATAGCCTCACTATATGGCATCAGTCTAATATTCATTTTAATATTCTTGAGTGTAAACAAAGTTATTACGAGTGGTGATTTTTTTATAGTATTTATGCTGAATTTTGGAGTTATGGATATGTTGTTTAGATTATCAAGCCAACTCAGAGAATTCGTTAATGATTGGGGGGCCGTGGATCAAGCTCTGACTCTTCTAAACCCACCTGAGGATGTAACAATAATAGAGGCGGGATCGAGAGCAAGACGAATTAGCAATCTCAACAAACCTGCAGTAATATCGGATACCAGATTAAATAATGCAATAAGTGATGAGGGTAACATAGTGGATGAACAACAAGAGAGAGACTTAAAAAAGAAGGGTTTAAAAATAGGAACTAACATTCTAAGAGTATCAAGAGGGGGGATTGTATTCGATGATGTCTCCTTCTCCTATAAAGGCACAGCTCCCATTTTTCAAAATGAATCAGTCATCATAGCCCCTGGGCAGAAAGTTGGTCTAGTGGGATATTCCGGCGGTGGAAAATCAACATTTGTAAATCTCATTCTCAGGTTGTATAAACTTGACTCTGGTCATATTTTTATTGATGGCCAAGATATAAGCCAGGTAACGAAGGAATCATTGCGCTCAGCGATAGGGATCATACCACAAGATCCAGTGTTATTTCATCGCACTATTATGGAAAATATCCGCTATGGCAAACTTGACGCTACAGACGCAGAAGTAGTGATAGCAGCTGAGCGAGCTGGGGCTCATGATTTTATATCTAAACTACCAAAGTTCTACGACTCTCTCGTTGGGGAAAGGGGAGTCAAGCTGTCAGGTGGACAACGCCAGCGCATAGCCATAGCACGAGCCATTCTGAAGAATGCTCCGATTTTGATTCTAGATGAAGCGACATCTCAACTTGATTCCATTACTGAGAGCAATGTCTATAAGGCGATATGGAGACTGATAGATATTGACCAAAAAGAATGGGATTGGGAGGGGGAAGATGACAAGGCACAGAATGAAAAGCATGGTGGAAATAATCGCAAAAGTAGCGAATCAAATGATAGTAAAGACAAGGAATCAGGTGAAGACAAGGAGATGGGCAGAGCATTATCTCATATAGACGAGCTAAGCAAAGATTATCCATCAAACCACCGCAAGACGACGATCGTGATTGCCCATCGTCTCTCAACCGTTCTGCGCATGGACCGAATATTAGTATTTGATCGAGGAAAGATCGCTGAAGATGGAACTCATCAAGAGCTACTCGACAAAAATGGCTTATACAAAGCTCTATGGGACGCCCAGATAGGGGGATTTTTACCCGAGTAATTGGAATTTATCAATAAGAAAACAACCTAAAGTTTAACGTGGACTTGAATGAGCTTATATTAATAGATAGATGTCATAGATAAACAGCATGGATATCCACACAATGTGAGAGCTTGCCAAACCAATGATATGACGAACCGATGCAGTAGTGGCTAAAAGCAGGGGCCGGGGTCAATCTATACGAATGTGCAACGACCATGCAGTGATTTAAAATGAGACTAGTATAATGCCGATTTTAGTATTTACTTCATATAATATATGGGCTATACTACCCTAGTTTTCAGCGTTTCTCAACATCTTATCGGGTAGCAAAAACATGATCCAAACATATGAAACTCATCTATTTAAAGTTGGTGATAATGTGATTTACCCATCTCATGGCATAGGGCAGATTACTGGGGAGGAAGCTCAGGTGATTGCTGGCATAGAGATGATTATGTATGTCATAATATTCGCTCGTGACAAGATGATCGTTCGAGTACCAAAGGCTAGGGCTATCAAAACCGGACTGAGGCATCTCAGTTCTCGCGACCAAATGAATACCGCCCTTCAAGTTCTGGAAAGCAGGGCATGCAGACAAAAGGGTATGTGGAATAAAAAGGCTAAGAAGTACAAGGAAAAGATTGAATCGGGAGCGGTAGACCTAATAGCAGAAGTTATACGCGACCTACATAGAGAAGATACTTCAAATGATCGCTCATGCAGTGAGAAAGCAATGTATGATCGGGCTATGGAGCGCTTGGTAAGCGAGTATTCTGCAGCGATGGAAATAGATAGCGAGTCAGCAAAAAATAAAATTCTTTCTGTTCTTAGCTACAAGATTTGTGGTTAGGCAAGTAAAAAATTCAGTTTATATAGCAAAATATATAGCAAAAAAGATAAAATCCGTGTATTTCAAAATATCCATCAAGAAGGTATCCAGTGCAGTGAGCGACAATGGTAGCGCAGTGGGTCCGTGTAGGCGACATACTGAGCTG
>CAIOSF010000011.1 GCA_903860855.1 uncultured Alphaproteobacteria bacterium
GACTTCGAAGTTCTTTGACAGCACACAGAGAAGAATGTGCTACATGATCCCAATAGTTTGCTAGTCTTGTGTTATGGGCAACTTTTGCTTGGGCAGCTCTCTTATAATAAGTCATTAGCCGAGATAAGAAGAATTTTATTTTATAAGTGATCTCATCAAGGGCAGCACTGTTTTCAATGAAGTTATTGTTTACTGGACCAATAATTTCCACATCAGTTGGTTGGTGACTAGCTGCTTCACTTCCGCTTAGATAATCTTTGGGTTGATTCAATCGTAGTGCCTGGTCAAAAGAGGAACTAGCTCTTCTATAAGAAATGATTGAACAATTTTGCGCAATGGCATCCAAGTCTGATTCTACTATATGAAAAACAGGTTCTTCATCATTAAATAGTAGCCAATGTTGATCTTCTTTACGATAGGTACAAGCATGAGGCATGTTCCAATATTGAGAATCGCCATCGATTATTATTGCATTTGGTTCGTAGACGATCTGTTGTCGATCAGCTGTTAGAATACTTATCTTGTTTTGAACTCCAGAAATAGTTTTGTGATTTGCGTATTGAAATACACCATATTCACTATCCCATAAACGATCCATACAAACGACAAGCGTTGATGGAATGGGCTCTTTTAATGTTAAATAACTTATGACTTCTACTACTGGAGAACTCAAATCTTCATCACTCCATGGTTGACTCCGTATAGAAACGAGGCTTTGGTTCACAAGATCCTGCATGGTGATAGATTTTCCATCTTCTATTGGCAAATTTAGTGGCAGTATGTAACCGTCCATTGGATTGCCCGGTTTTCTATCTCTTGTTGCTCTATTTTCTAGTGTTTCTTCAAAAGAGAATTGAGGAGCTCCTGCGGCTGAGAGGAAAAGGCGAAGAAAATCAACAGTCTGGTTTTTAATGGGATACTCAGCATATAGTAAATCTTTATTTTTTTTTATTACTTTAGTTAGCATTTCGTTACGCAATGACTCACACTCTTCATGGTTGCTTAATCCTTCATTTAAAAACATCGAGACAAAATTTAGATCAGAGCATGAAATTGATATAGGTTTTGAAAACCCATTAAAAAGTAACCTATACATAGTGCCATACTCCGTTCTTAAAGATCTAGAAAAACAGACGTCTAGCGAACAAGATTATATGATTCAAGGTGTCCACTATAGGCTGTTGACATATCTGTATAACGAACAAGAGAAGATAAATGGAGGTAAAAATGTAAAATGAACAGGTGAGTGAAGTGATATGTAATAATATAATATTAATATGATGAACTAGGCAAGTTATCCATATGGCTAATAAAAAAACATACGAATGCACTGGCGGCAACGATCTCACTGGCTTGATGTCTGTATATCATGAGGCGATGATGAAAAATGAGCTAAAAGAAGGCAAAGGGGCGTATAAACTTAGTTGGGCAGGAGGAAAAAGCGCCCCATCTTTTGGCGGTAACCAGATGGATTTGGCTGCAAAGCAAGAGTATCGCAACATATTTCTGGATATTATGGAGAGCGCTGAGGGTCTTGGAGGAAATAAAATCATATCTGCAGAAAATTATCAGGCAATATCAAACGTATTGGGCGTAGAAGTAAAAAAAGTAGATGAGCAAATAACAAAGAATGTTGATAAAAATAGAAATATACAAAAGGAATTAACAGGCAAACAAGCAAGCGACCTTTTTACAACATCTCAACTTGAAAAAATAGGACTAGCATTAGATAGCCAATATGGCCACCAAAAGATTAATGCGGCATTTCAGCAACACATGGCTGAGACTGCAAATCATATAGATAATATCCCAGAATCAGGAGGGGCAGCCAAAGCATTCTATAGCACCGACTTGGGCAAGGCCTTGTTGGTCGATTATCATAATCAACTAACCCTTGGGGCTGATTTTAACGATCCAAAAGATAAACTTGCGTACCATATAGCAAACTTTCATGGTGAAGGTGATTACATCATCGATGACCACAACGCCTTTCTTAGAACTCTCAAATATGCTGAAACCGGCAAGGGAGCCGGTGATCTCATTCGACGCACGGGAAATGTAAACTCTGCCTATAACGAGTTCTTTCACAATTATCAAGAGGAATTGATCAAAGAAAAACGATTCGATGATGCAGCCA
>CAIOSF010000012.1 GCA_903860855.1 uncultured Alphaproteobacteria bacterium
TAAATTAGCAGGAAACTTTTTGAGGTCCTTACCGAATCTTTCTGGTTCTCACTATCATTATATTAGTCCTCATGCAGAAAAGTGGCTCAGACGGTACTGCCAATCTAGCTGGGGGCGGTAATAGCCTTATATCGAGTCGTACATCAGCAACCTTTTTGAGTAAAGCAACCATGCTCCTGGCTATTCTCTTTATGGTTAATAGTCTGCTTCTAGCAAGGCTTAGTTATCAACAGGGAGGGGCGTCAAGGGTGATTATAGAGCAGATTGAAAAAGATGAAGCAAAAACTCCTCCTAAGTTAGATTGATAGTAGATGAACCAGGTAAGGTTAAATAAAACTAAGCTAATATTTATTACTGGTGGGGTAGTATCTTCTTTAGGTAAGGGTATAGCGGCAGCCTCTTTAGCATCCCTATTGGGAGCAAGGGGCTACATGGTAAGGGTTCGTAAATTAGATCCATATCTCAATATAGATCCTGGAACGATGAGTCCGTATCAGCATGGCGAGGTTTTTGTCACAGACGACGGAGCAGAAACAGATTTGGATTTAGGCCATTACGAAAGGTTCACAGGTATTAATGCTAGGCGTGGTGATAGTATCACAACTGGTCAGATTTATTCTGATTTATTACGAAGAGAAAGGCAAGGACAGTATCTTGGCGGAACTGTTCAAGTTATACCACATGTCACAAACCTCATTAAAGAATTCGTCCTGGCCAATTTAGTTAGCATCGATTTTCTGATATGTGAAATTGGAGGGACAGTAGGTGATATCGAAGGATTACCTTATTTTGAAGCTATACGCCAATTGGGTTATGAACATGGTCAGCAAAATGTCATATACATACACGTTACTTTATTGCCATTCGTACCAGCAGCTAGGGAGTTAAAAACAAAACCCACTCAGCACTCAGTAAAAGAACTAAGATCGATCGGCATACAGCCAAATCTTCTGTTATGTAGGGCTGATCGTCATATACCTGAGCAAGAAAAAAACAAAATTGGTTTATTTTGCAATGTATCTCAAGAAAATGTTATCGCAGCTTTAGATCAGGATAATATTTATAAAGTCCCGGTCGCATATCATAATCAGGGGTTCGATTCTCAGGTTTTGAAGCACTTTGATATGTTGCGTACGGCAAAACCAGCAGAGTTATCAGCATGGCATGATATCATTCATAAGTCAGAAACCCGTACTGAAGTTATCAATATAGCTCTAGTTGGCAAATATAATCAGCTAAAAGATGCGTATAAATCCCTGACCGAGGCTTTTGACCATGCTGGCATTGCTCTAAATAGCGATGTTATCCTCCATTGGCTGGATGCTGAAGATATAGAATCTTTGGGGGCTGAGAAGCTATTAGCAGGAGTACAAGGCATCATGATTCCAGGAGGCTTCGGGGAGAGGGGTATAGAAGGAAAAATCAGTGCAATTAAATATGCGAGGGAGAACGAAATACCTTGCTTTGGTATATGTTTAGGGATGCAGTTGATGATTATAGAATATGCTAGGCATGTTCTTGGTATCACCAATGCGTCATCTTCGGAATTTTCTGCATCAGACAATTCCGATAACTCTATGGGCTCAAGGGCTCATGTTGATGGACGTGAGCATATAATGGACAAGGCAAAAGCTCATAACGTGATTGACTTAATAGTAAGTAAGGATGAGCTTGGTGGTACCATGAGATTGGGCTCCTATCCATGTGCCCTTCTTCAACAAAGCAAAATAGCGTCCATATATGGTGGAGCTAGCGTTATCTATGAAAGACACAGACATAGATTTGGTTTTAATCTAAAATATGAGCAACATTTTGCGAATTGTGATATGGTTTTTGTAGGTCGTGAAAAGAATAGTAAAATGGTGGAAGCTGTAGAACTTGCGAAACATCCGTGGTTTATAGGTGTGCAGTTTCATCCTGAGTTAAAATCCAGGCCATTTGCATGCCATCCATTGTTTTTATCTTTTGTGAAGTCGGCTTATGAAAGACCAAAGCTTTAGTATTGTACCGTTTGTTGTGCTGGTTGTGATAATGGCCATATTACTAGGTCTATTAAGTATATCGCAATCTCTGTGCACTCTTGTCGCCGCTTGGTTGTTGCCTACTATAGTGGTAACCATAATCGACGACAAGCCAGGGAGATACCTGTTATCACTAATTGCAATTTTCAATTTTGCTGGTGTAACTCCTGCCATCATACGATTGATTAAATATCGTAACGATATAGATATAATAGTTGATCAAGTATTGAGCGATAAGGAGGCGTGGCTTTTTGCCTATGCCTACTCAGCGTGCGGCTGGATGGTCTACAACATAGTACCAATTATCGCTGAAACACTGTATAAAACGAAGTTACGAGACAAGATTGCTGTAATCAACCAACAGATCGCAGTTATGAAGGATGAGTGGGGGATAGATGAAACGGAAGCAAGGGAGCAAAATCAGATGCAGAGCTTATCCCAGCATCGGTCCTCATCACAAAATAGTCAGGTGGCATCAAAGAGTAAGGCAGTAAAAAAAGCTAACCTTGGCAACGGCATTGGTAATGGTAACAGAAATGATGCTATCACTACCGAAGCTATATCTGATCAACCTGTCGCATCGCGGCCCAAGCTGGTAACATAAATCACGGTGGAGATAGGAGTATAGTGGAAATGTGGCTCATTCGGTGGTGCGGACAATGAGCTGTCCTGCCGACGAGTTGTTGGGAGTGACCAGTTCAAGAGATTAACTTTACTTATCTTACTATATCACGTAATCGTATGAAAAAATTTTGGGAAAAAGATGATAACGTAGCAGTACGCAGGCAGGTGTTGTTCTGGCTAATGCTATTCTTTATATCGTCGTTTGTTATAGATTTCTCTTTTATGTATGCATCCAAGCTTTCATATACTGGAGTGGTCACAGAAAAGCCATATGATAAGGGTATATCA
>CAIOSF010000013.1 GCA_903860855.1 uncultured Alphaproteobacteria bacterium
AATATTCGTATCCATCAAAAGCGCGAAGACCGAAGCTATCGGACGTTGCAGTCGAGCCTTGGGCAAATGTGTAGCTACAATTATGTAAGCAGGATACAAATCCATTGCTCGGAGAGAATGGATCACCCCCCGCTGATGATATCACTGCAGGGAGTGTCATGTTTTGGGAAGCATAATATTCAATGAGGATCGCATTTTCTTGGCTAAGCGGATCAATCCTATTGAGAACAACTATAGGATTGTCTTCAAGGTTTCTTGCTCCTAATAAGTCTATGTTTATGGTATTCGGCGCATTATGGCTCAAAGGCAAGAATATCGTGTTATTACCGAGGATGGGCTTGGAGTTCATCCTGATGTCCATTGAGGCTGGTGCACTGCACATGTGCTTTTCTTGACTACAAACGCTATACTGCAAGTGATCAAGGCCTCTATACCCAAAGTTTGGCGTATAATTCATCGCCATGTTCATGTTGGGAAAGCTCGCTGTAGGTGAGCTTAGCGTTCCCTGAGTTGGATATGTATTGATTTGAACATACATGTCAGGAGGAATCACATCTCCATCATTTGTAATAAATTGGTTGAAATTAATGTTCTGGCTTGTCTCTATTGATAATAGGACAATTTGCCCGTTCACCAGAATAGGTGGCTGTAAAACATTTGCATTGATTATACCATGAGCGCAGACAGAGCTCTGCTTATTGCAAGCATCATAATAGATACTCCACGTACCAGGTATTGAGCCGGCTATGCTAATTTGATTCCCATAAGAGGTGGCTTGTATATTTGTAGAACCAATATTTGTCACAAATGTTATGATATTAGGCACCAGGCCGGTGCTTGCATTCGGTACTAGGTTACTTGTGATATTGACATATAATTTTTCTAGAGGTGATAATTGAACGTCCAGCTGGCTTTGTGCTAGCACTGGTGTCAGATTGCTTGTTGCTGTGCTTGTGCCATTGGTACCAGTAAGAAGTGGTGGCGTGATGCTAACGGTAAAAGCAGCCGTATTGCTGGTCATGCCATTAGACACAATATAGTATGAGAAGCTATCTGAGGTACCGACCCCGCCGCTGTTGGTGTATGTTATCCCATTATAGCTAACTTGCGCACTACCAAGAGATGTTACAAGTTGAGGGAAGCAATTGGTCGTGGTCGGTGTATTACATAGTAACATACTGCCACCTTGCGCTCCCGATACGTATTGAGTTATGCTTCCACCACTGACCACTGTCACATTGATTGGGAAGGCAGTAAGACCAGTTACTACGTTGACATTTACTTGAGCAGTTGCGCATAAAGAGTTGGCGTCACAGGCTATGTAGTTGAAGGAGATGCTGCTACCGCTGGTTCCTGAGCCTGGGGTGTACGAGATGCTTTGACTGCTAGCCGTTGCGGTACCAAAGGCGGGTAAATGATTTGGGTCTATGCTGATAGTTAGACCAGCAGCGCCATATTCTGGATCAGCGATAAGGTTCATAGCGACCAAATCAGTTATGACTGGGGTAGCCTGGCCATCCACAGCTTGGATATTAAATCCATTTGCTGTCGGCGGAATGTGGATAGCAGGATTTAAGACATTCACGTAAATATTGCCGTTGCTATATCCTGGTCGCATACTCTATATTTGATGTAATCACTCCCAGTATAGCTAGGGTTCGGTTGATAACTAAATGGTTCAAAGCCTATAGATCCTGCTATGCTTTGGAATGTGATGGTACCATGAGCTGGTGGGTTGATGATACTAAACACCAGTGTGCTTATTGGATCATTAGGATCGGATACATACGGTGTTGAAGTGAAATAACCAAGATCAAAGATTAGAGATTCGTTATTTTCAACCGATAGGTCCATATCTCTAGTAACAGGTAGGGCATTTATTATGACGGTTACATTGCTGATTCCGCCACATGCAAAAGATGTGGATATTTTATATCCAAACGTATCCTGTCCTATATAATTAGGGTTTGGAGTATAGTTAAGTGTCGGCTTTACATAAGACACTTTTCCATTTTGTGGGTATTGGTAGATAACTACAGATCCACTAGTTACACTTAGCGGTATATTTACCTTTGTATTCTGATTAATCTTGACTATGTCGTCAGCCATATTTCTTATAACCCATTGAAGCGAAACATAGTCTTTAAGCTAAGAAAAATAGATGGGAATTGCAACAAATTTCTCTGCTAAAAGTAGAGAAATTTATCCATAAGTACAACTATAAGTCATAAAAACGATATATATAATATTTTTACATCTGATTATCTTGATATTGTATAATGCAAGCGGATTTAGAAAACGAATTTGAGACAGCAATTAGGTCTTCAGATTTATGCCACTTGCCCTAGCCTCAAGCCCCTCCGTTGCAGTTGGAAACTGGTATAAAGCCTTCAGCATAGTGATGGTGATAAATTGACATCCTCTACCGTTGTGATAGATATCTCTAAGCAATAGATAAAACAAAAAATAACTCAGGTGTTTGACTATTTTTTCCAGAGAGATCCTGGATCCAATATTTCTATAAAAAAAGTTGTCATTATTCTCCTTTCAGTGGCACTTTGTTCATGTCGTGGTGATGATGTCACCAAGTACAATAAATTGCCGGCTCAGACATTATACGATGATGCTGTATGTTCCCTGGATGATAGTTTTAAGGATACCATAGCTAAGTTGGACGTTATAGAAAGGAGGCATCCTCACTACGAAAAGCTTGAAGATGCAAGATTGCTAAAAATCTATACCTACTACAAGCACCGTAAATTTGATGATGCAGTGTTCGCGGCAGACTATTTTCTCAATATTTACCCAGCCTCATCCAATAGCCCCTATGCTCATTATATAAGGGCTATGTCGTATTATGATCAGATAGTAGATGTGGGAAGAGATCAGCAGATTACTGAAAAAGCCAGAAAAGATTTTACTGCCTTGATCAGAAGGTATCCAAGGACGCCTTATGCAAAAGATTCATATTGGAAATTGGAATATATCTTTAATATTTTAGCAGCAAAGGAAGCAGAGATAGGGAGGTTTTATCTTAGACAAGGCAATTCTCTAGCTGCTATCAATAGATTTAAATTTGTGATAAACCAATACGATACTTCGATGTTGGTACCAGAGGCTCTCTATAGGATGGCTGAGTCATACCACGCTATAGGGTTGAATTGTCAGGTTCGGCAATACATTGAAGTACTGAAATATAATTTTGGTGATAGTAAGTGGTATAAACAGGCTGAGATGCTTAATATGAATTTGAAGACCAGTGGTCAGCAATGAAAGATAAAATTATAGCGTCGGTTTTAGCAGATCAAGTCAATTATAATGGGAAAATGCCAGTTATACCAAATCCAAGACTAAAAATGGGAACTGGTGTTATATACTTCATTGGAATAGGGGGTATAGGAATGAGCAGTATAGCTCAAATTCTTAGTTATGCTGGTTATAAAGTCTGTGGAAGTGATAGCGGCAGTAGTTACATCACAGAGAGGCTTGTCTCCCTCGGGATCGATGTAAAAATAGGACAGGATCCTAATAATATTCCAGCTGACACAGATTTAGTGATATACTCCACCGCTATTAAGGCCGACAATTGTGAGTTAATATCATGTGAAGATAGGGGAATTAGGGCTATTCATAGGGCTGAAGCTCTGGCTTTGCTGCTCTCCTCTTATAGCAATGCTATTGGTGTCACAGGGGCTCATGGGAAGACCACAACCACAGCGATGCTTGCCACAGTGCTATTTAGCTGCAACGGATCCCCCACAGTTATCAATGGTGGGTTGCTCAATAGATTCGAGAGCAATGCAATATTCGGCACTGGTGATATTATAGTGACCGAGGCTGATGAATCAGATGGCAGTTTTTTGTTGCTACCATTGCGCAGTGCCATAATGACAAATATCGATAAGGAGCATCTTGAAAATTATCAGCATAGCTATGACGAGTTGCAAAAAGCCTATGAGCAAGTTATCTGCAAATTGCCTGACAATGGTTTTTTAGTATATTGTTGTGATGACAGGATTCTTGGGAGTATCGTTGATGGTTTGAGGGAGGGTCATATTCCAAAACTTCGTGCTGCTGCTTGTAGCTATGGTTTATTGCCTGAATCTGATGTGCAGATTATTGAATATAATGCTAATGGTGGTGGTACATCATTTAGATTGAAATTCAGTAATAGGATGTTAACAGACATTAAAAAATCTGTGGCAAGATCTGATCTTGCCAATTCATCTAATGTGACAGATACCTATATAGAGAATGATTATGTCAATCACAGTTTCTTCATTCCAACCTATGGACTGCATAACGTCTTGAATATGACGGCAGCAATATCCATGGCTCTTCTATCGGGCTATAGAGATATCGATATGATAGCTCAAGGAGTCGAGAGTTTTGCTGGGGTGAAGAGGAGGTTCACTTTGCTTGGAGAGTTCCATGGTATGGATGTTGTGGATGATTATGCTCACCATCCAGCTGAAATTAAAGCAGTTCTGGAGATGGCTAGATTAACTCTTAACAATAAGCCAGAAACTTCAGAATATATATCCAGAATTATAACGATTTTTCAACCCCACCGCTACAGTCGCTTATTTGCTCTTATGGATGAGTTTGCAGAGGAGTTGAGTAAGTCAGATTTGCTTATCATAAGTGATGTCTACGGTGCGGGAGAAGATAAAATAGAAGGAGGGGATGCGAAGACTTTAATCGCGAAATGCAAGGATTATGGTTGTAATGCTATGTATTTGGAGAATAGAAGTGATCTGGGTGAGCTATTGCCCAAGGTTGGAAGGGAAGGTGATATTTTGCTGTTTATGGGTGCTGGTGATATTACCAACTGGGCTAGAGATATAGCAGTAACTTGATTGGCATTATTCTCCTTTTAAAGAGCAATTATTATGCCAGTTCCAGCTTTTAACTACTGCTACTTAATGCTTGCTTAAGTAAGCAAAAACTGCTTTCAATAATAGGCAAAGGTTAAGCATATGCGTGTGCATACTATATGGCAGGAGAAGGTGATCCACCAATCGGTGGGACAGGAATAGACGAGGTGGGGCTAGATGCAAAAATAGAAGGCTCTGTCGATACGAAGACGGAGGAAATAAACAAAGATGTCGCCCATTTTGTTACTAAAGGCAAAGAGCTTATTCAGAGCATTGATAAAAATGCCAATAAATCAACAAGGCAATACATCAAAGAAGTGGCGAAGGGAGGGATCAAACCCCTAATTGAAACCATAATTATTGGCTCCATTGCTTTCACTGCCGCTGTGCTTCTTGGTCCGTTTGGCTGGATCGGTTTAGCGGGAGCCGCCTTAGTTTCTTTGTTCGCTGGGGCTATCATAGTCACAGCTGCTTCTATGTATGAAGAAAAACAAAAACGCATTGAGGAGGAAAGAAAAGCCCAGGAGAAATTGGAGAAAGGTAAGGGTTTAGGCAAATCAAAACATATAGCATTAGAAGAGAATAGGGATAGAGGTACTCATCTTGTTGAGCATGGCGTTGTTGAGCATGATGATCAAAAAAGATCTCAAAAAACAATGGAGCATAGTTTGGAGAAGAAGCAGGCTAGTGGTCATAAAGATCAAAGCCTTTCAGATTCATCAAGCTTAGGTGATTTATCAACTAAAAGCTCATTAAGCGATAAGCAAGAAGAACAAAAAGCTAAAGTCTCAGTTAAAGCGAAAGGTGAAGAGCATGGGTTTATAAAACGCTCTCTCAGAACGTTCGGGGGGCTGTGGGAATGTTTGGCGTTGCATTAATTGCTGCGGCAGCAGCAGCTGTAGTTGGCTACTTTTTGGCCCCCGTACTAGGTGCTATAGCGGCCGGTATAGTCGGGACCATGGCAGCAGCTGTTGTTGGTTATGGGATGACTATAGTTGTAAAAGCCATAGCCCATACAATAAACAAGAATAAGCTTGATAATGGGCTAACGGCAGACCCTAAGATCGAGATGAAGGTAGAAAAAGAGAAAGGATTAGAAAAAGAGAAGGTACCAGAGAAGATACTGGAGGAGGTGAAGGTAGAGAAAGTGGCGCAAGTAGTGCAGGAAATAGGATCAGAAGGGAAGAAGCATTTGAAGGAAGAAGTGGTACTTAAAAGCACTGATAAGGTTAACTCTAGTATCGATGATAAATCGGGTGAGCTGGCGAAGCTTCAAGAGAAAATTGA
>CAIOSF010000014.1 GCA_903860855.1 uncultured Alphaproteobacteria bacterium
CCGCACAATTCAAGTTTTGTCACGTCGCACAAAGAATAACCCGGTACTTATAGGTGAGCCAGGTGTTGGCAAAACAGCAATAGTTGAAGGGCTAGCTCAGAGAATAGTTGCTGGAGATGTGCCAGAAAGCCTGCGCGATACCCTCGTTATGTCTCTTGACCTTGGAGCACTTATAGCAGGAGCGAAATTTCGAGGTGAGTTCGAAGAGAGGCTTAAGTCAGTCCTCCATGATATAGCTGAAGCTGGTGGCCAAATTGTTTTGTTCATCGATGAACTTCATACACTGGTTGGAACTGGGTCGGCTGAGGGCACTATGGACGCCTCAAACCTCCTAAAACCAGCTTTAGCTCGAGGTGAACTCCATTGTATAGGAGCAACAACCTTGGCTGAGTATAAGAAATACATAGAAAAAGACGCAGCCTTGGCAAGAAGATTCCAACCAGTTTATGTCCCAGAACCAAATGTAGCTGATACGATCTCAATATTACGTGGTATCAAGGAAAAATATGAGGTTCATCATGGTATAAGGATCATGGATAGTGCCATAGTAGCAGCCGCAAATCTATCAAATAGATACATAACAGATCGGTTCTTGCCTGATAAAGCTATAGATCTCATAGATGAAGCTGCAAGCAGATTGAGAATGCAAGTTGATAGCAAACCAGAGGCAATAGACGAGCTAGATCGACGTATCTTGCAGCTGAAAATTGAGGAAGGTGCTCTAACCAAAGAAAAAGACTCAGCATCTCAGGAGCGCTTGATATCTCTCCGCCATGAATTAGCCGATTTGGAAAGCAAAGTCACTGATTTAACGAGTAAATGGCAGGCAGAAAAAATTAAAATTGAGGACATAAAAAAACTCAAAGAACAGCTCGATCATGCCAAAATGGAATTGGAAATAGCCCAGAGAACTGGAGATTTTGACCGAGCTGGTGAGCTCAGGTACAGCGTTATCCCAGCTCTTGAGAGTGATATTAAGAAATCTGATGAGACTGCCAATAGCTCCCACGGGCCAATGCTACAAGAAGCTATAAGTGAAAGCGATATTGCATCGATAGTATCACGCTGGACAGGGATACCAGTCGATAAAATGCTTTCATCGGAGAGAGAAAAACTTCTTAACATGGAAAAGCATCTTGAGGAATTAGTTATTGGCCAGGATGATGCGGTCGTTGCTGTAAGCAACGCAGTCAGGAGAGCAAGATCTGGTGTGGCTGATGCGGACAAGCCAATAGGTTCGTTTTTGTTTTTAGGGCCAACTGGTGTAGGCAAAACCGAACTCACTAAGTCATTGGCTCGTTTTCTCTTTGATGATCCAAAAGCCATGGTTAGGATAGACATGTCGGAGTATATGGAGAAACATTCCGTAGCCAGGCTGATTGGCGCCCCTCCAGGTTATGTTGGCTATGAAGAAGGCGGCATATTGACTGAAGCGGTGAGACGTAGACCTTATCAGGTTGTGCTCTTTGATGAGATCGAAAAAGCTCATCCTGATGTCTTCAACGTCTTGCTTCAGGTCCTAGATGAGGGAAGGCTGACAGATAGCCAGGGTAGAACGGTTGATTTCCGCAATACTGTGATCATCTTAACTTCTAACCTTGGAGCTGAGTATATAGCCGCTGCTGGGGCCGATACAGGGATTGGTGGCAGTGATGTTGCTGGTAAGGGCAATGATCATATTTCTGAAAAGGAGAGAGAGAGAGTTATGCAAGTCGTCAGAGCATCGTTTAAACCTGAATTCCTAAACAGACTTGATGAAATTATCATATTCCATCGTCTACTCTTGGAGAACATGGAATCGATTGTTCGCATTCAATTACGGCGAATTGAGCAACTTTTGATTGATAAAAATATATCGCTTAAATATTCAAAAGATGCTATCGATTGGCTCGCTCATAAAGGGTATGATCCAGTTTATGGTGCCAGACCATTGAAACGTATTATTCAGCAGTATATCCAAAACAAGCTCGCTGAATTGCTACTAAATGGTAAGATAGGGGATGGTGATGTTGTCAAGATTGGGGTTGATAAAATCAATAACCGCCTAATGTTTGGGTAGAAGTTCAGTTAGATAGGATCGAGAAAGAGCCGTTTGAATTAATCAACTAATAGAGCCAAGCTAGAATTACTAGAGTAGTTATAGAAATTAAATAGTAACTTGGTTAGTATGAGTCGATGAAGTATATATTATCCAGGTGATATGAAGATTTAATAATTGGAAAGTAAGGATCTAATTTATCGTATTTTGTGGCCATAGGCTTATTTTCTTTCATTAATCCAAACATGCATTCTATAATATTACGTTTATGATATAAGTCTATATCCGAGCTTATTATACATACCTAATAATGAAAACAACTTTGTCAACAGTGCCATAACTGGGAATTAGTATTACTCTATGTACCTTTCTGATTTTGTTGCTACCAAAACCCAATTTTAAACTTAACCCACTATATATTAGTCTATATTTAGTGTCGGAGCCTAGTGCCAAAGAGACTCGTAGCTATCAGTAAGTAACCGTATGGTGGTGGATGTCATCATCACCATCAGTTGATATGTTTGAACTTGACTCGAAAAGGGCATGGTATGTTGGTTGAGAAACTACATTATCAAATAGCAGATGGGGAAGAGATAGCTTTACAGCCTTAAAGAAGCATCTGAATGACTGCTCTAGGATGAGTCTACTCTCACTAAGTATTATTTTTGCTAGTGTGACTCTTCAAAACGATTAGGGCCATTTATGGTGATAGTTTGCATGTCTGCCAACGCACGTGCGGCGCCATGTAGTCCATAAAGTAACCCCACACCATAGCGTCACTCCCCTCAATTGCCCCATGAGGCCATCGTAATGGGATGGAAGCGTTGATTTGAGTATATACCCAAAGATGCCTGACCAGATCACATCATCCATGAGGTTCTCCTTTGGTCCATTATCGCACCAAGTAGATCGTGTGTATTCAAACACCATGCCGCCTATGCCGCTAGCGATAAGGCTATCGCCCTTGCTTCTTATGCTCTTCATCATTTTACTCTATGTATCCTTCTGATTTTGTTGATACCAAGTCTAATTTTAAACCACTATAATAGTACTTAGTATCAGTGCCAAAACATTATCAGGGGAATCTTAAAAATCAAGAGCATACTAAGCTAAAATGGAAATAAAACTCTAGAGAGTCATGACGTTGTGTATTCGCGCTATCTGCATTACTTAGAATTCTCTTTTTTCGCTACTAATTTCAAAGACCTCTATCATATCGCTTTCTCTGATATCATCAAAATTCTCCAGTGAGATACCGCATTCAAAGCCTTCTTTAACTTCCCTAGCATCATCTTTTTGGCGTTTTAGAGACTTAATTTTGCCCGTATGAACGACGATATTATCGCGTAATAGGCGGATATTGCCCCCCCTCTTGACCAGTCCTTCGGTCACATAGCAACCAGCGATTTTGCCAAACTTACTGGTTTCAAATACGCGACGAATTTGTACTTGTCCCACAATAGTTTCTTTGGTTATAGGGTCGAGCATGCCGCCGAGCATCTTCTTTACGTTATCGATCAGGTCATATATGATAGAGTAGTATTGGATCTCGATATTATAATTTTTTGCTAAATCACGAGCTGCATTGTTAGCCCTAACATTAAAGCCAAGGACAACAGCTTTAGAAGCAGCAGCTAGAGTAATATCAGATTCTGTAATGCCACCGACTGAACCGAGCAATACTTTAGTTGCTACTTCAGGATTAGCCAATTTCTCAAGACTCTGCACTATGGCCTCAGCTGATCCTTGTACATCGGCTTTAACAATAACGGCTAATTCTTTTAAACCGCTTTTTGCTCTGCTAAATAAATCTTCAATAGAAGTTGCTTTTTTCGCGGTGATAGCATGCTTCTTTTCATTGGTCAGCTGTATCCTATGACTTACTACTGATTTTGCTATCTGTTCATCAGCGACGACGACGAACTCATCACCAGCTATTGGGCAGCCATCAAGACCTATGATTTCTGTCGGAACGGAAGGTCCTGCTTCTTTGAGATAATGGGATTTATCATCAATCATCGCTCTGATCTTACCGAAAGTATTGCCGACAACTACGATATCTCCGGTTTTAAGAGTTCCTTTTTCAACTAAAAAGGTAGCAACGACTCCCCGCCCTTTATCTATATGAGCCTCTATTACATGACCTTTTGCTGGTCTATTGGAATTGGCACGAAGATGTAGTAGATCAGCCTGAAGTAAAATTGCTTCTTCAAGCTTATCAAGTCCTA
>CAIOSF010000015.1 GCA_903860855.1 uncultured Alphaproteobacteria bacterium
ACCCCTCTGCGAAGCGCTTCGCAGAGGGGTGGTTCAAAGGTGTAATATATCAGTTTACCAGCAATGGAGACCAAGCGGGATCAGAGGCCATAGTTGTTGTTCCGATCATGCGTTCATGATAGCCAGTAATATCGACGGCATATAGTCTGCAATCTCCATCTAGGCTCTCGCGATAAAACATAATGACCCTACCGTTTGGGGCCCATGTTGGTCCCTCCTCAAGCCAACTGGTTGTCAGCAATCTTTCGCCGCTACCATCAGAGCGCATAACGCCAATATAAAACTTGCCATCTTGCTTTTTGGTGAATGCTATGAAGTCACCCCTGGGAGACCAAACTGGAGTGGTATAGACACCTCCACCCGAGCTGATCCTCTTGATATCGGAACCATTTCTGTTCATGATATATAGTTGTACTGAACCGCTGCGATCGGAATTGAAAACGATTTTTGAGCCATCAGGAGAGTAGGATGGGGATGTATTTATTGTTCCAATGTCTCCTGTTATTTTGCGATTTTTCTGAGTGCGAAGATCGATTTCATGGATGCTAGTAGTTCCATCCCGTGCGACTGACATGATCAGAGAGTTGTCATCTGGAGAGAATCTAGGAGCGAAGGACATACCTGGAAAATTACCAATCAGCCTTTGTATGCCCGTTTGTAGATCTAACATGAATACTTGAGGTAGGCCATTTTTATAGGATAAATAGGTGATTTTGTGGCTTTTTGGATCAAAGCGAGGAGTTAAAACCAGATCTTTGCCATCGGTCAGAAAATGAGTATTGGCTCCATCAGAATCCATTATAGCTAGTCGTTTAATTTTACGATTATTTCTGTCTTTGCTTTCGGCTATATAGACAATGCGTGAGTCGAAATAACCAGATTCACCTGTAACACCTTGATAAATGCGATCAGATATTTTGTGGGCTATGCGGCGCCATGAAGCCTGATTTACTTTATAGGACATACCATCGATCATTGTTTCAGCATAAGGATCCCATATTTTGAACTGGACTTTCAGCATTTTTTCACTTTTGAGAACCTCTATCGTTCCTGTGACAACAACAGTAGCACTGATTTTTCGCCAATGAGCGAAGGTAGGCGGTGTGATAAATCCTGGTTTTTCAAGAAAAGCATCTCCCCCTATAATGCGGAACAGGCCAGAACTTTCAAGGTCATTTGTAATCGTATCGATCAATTCTACCGATATTTTAGTTGCATCATGACTTTTACCCTCAAAATCTACAATAGCGAGTGGGATTGGATCAACACTGCCATGATTAATATCGATTTTTACCAGGGCATTAGCTTGGGGTAGTATGGTAATAAATGAAATCATGATTTGCAAAGCTAGACCTATAGCTAGTTTTGAAATTCCCAAGACCTTACTTTTAGTTGCTCTCGAAAGAGTGCTATCATGAGGAACCGCCAAGTGAGAATAGACTCTGTGCGGGTTTTTAGGTTGGTCAACTATAGTGTTAGCTCTTATCATCCTCTTCTTCCCTTATGTTTTCAACGACTTTACTCACTGATGTCACTGTATCGCCACTCTGAAGGTTGATCACTTTGACCCCCATAGCATTGCGTCCAGTTACCCTTATTGCTTCGACGGAGATTCGAATTAGGACTCCTTTGTCCGTTATGACGACGATGCTATCATCATATCTTACAGGGAAGTTAGATACAACATTACCGTTTTTCTCTACTAGATTAATATTCCTCACTCCTTGAACGCCACGGCCACAAACTCTATACTCGTATGATGATGTCCTCTTGCCATATCCCTTATCCGTAATGCAAAGAATTAGCTGATCTGACTGAGCAAGTCTCATGATATTTTCAACATCGATTACATCATTCGCTAGTTTATTGGCGATTTCCCGCGCTTTTTCTGTTAACCCTTGCTGGAGCAGAGAAGTAAGGTTAAGGATCTCTTCGGTATCGCAGCTTAAGTACGCATCTCTAATCTCTTGAGTTACCTCAATGCCAGCGAGTATTGTAAGTGATACGACTGCATCATCTTCAAGATAGAGCCTAACTCCTCTGACCCCATCAGAATCCCTACTACGGAAAACTCTGAGCTCGCTTACTGGGAATCGTACCGCCTTACCTTGTTTGGTTGACAGCATAACATGATCTGTCTCTTGGCATAAAGCTACTCCGATTAGGTTATCTCCATCTTCTAATTTGATCGCAATTTTCCCATTTGATGGGATATTAGTAAATGCTTCCAAAGAATTGCGACGAATATTGCCTTTCGCTGTAGCAAAGAGGATATTATCGTTCTGCTGTTCTTGAGCTATAGTCAAGATGTTGCGAATTTTTTCTCCCTCAGACAGAGGTAATAGATTAACAATAGCTCTGCCTTTGCTCTGGAGGCTGCATAGTGGTAGCTTGTATACGGTTGTTCTGTAGACTTTACCGATATTTGAGAAAAACAGCATAGCATGGTGAGTATTCGTAACAATTGCATCTGTAATGGCATCATCATCATGAACAGCCATGGCGCTTTTGCCTCGCCCTCCCCGGTTTTGTTCTCTGTAGCTTCCCAGAGGTGTGCGTTTTATATAACCGCTACTAGTGATTGTGACCACCATATCTTCTCTTTGGATCAGATCCTCTTCTAGGAACTCATTATGATCTACTACAATTTGTGTGTGACGTGGGACGGCAAATCTGTTTTTTACCTCTATTAGCTCATCATATATTACTCCTAGCAGCACTGATCTAGAACCCAATATTGACAGATAGCGAGATATCTGATCGGCCAACTCTCTCAATTCTTCCTCTATTTTATCTTTTTCAAGACCAGTGAGACGTTGCAGCCTCATCTCTAATATTGCTTTTGCCTGTTCTTCGGAGAGTGTCGTTTTGTTTCCATCGATGATTTCATTGCGATCATCGCTGATCTTTATGATCAAATCGATGGCCAAATTTGCCAGCCATATTTTAGACAATAAAGCAATTTTGGCCGTGGGGGCATCAGGAGCTGCCTTGATTAAAGGGATCATTTCATTGATATTCTCTAATGCTATCAATAATCCGATTAATATATGAGCTCTATCCCTGGCTTTTTTCAGTAAGAATGTTGTTCTTCTTGTAACAACTTCTTCTCTGAATTGAGTGAAATTTGCTATGACTTCCCTAAAATTCATCACCATGGGGCGGCCATGATTTAGGGCCAGCATATTGAGGCTTATGGATGTTTGTAGAGAAGTATGTTTGTATAATTGGTTTAGTAAAACTTCTCCCTCTGCATCTCGCTTCAAATCTATGACGACTCTGATACCTAATTTATTGGTTTCATCACGGATCTCACTGATTCCTTCTACCACCTTATTTCTGACCAACTCTTCGATGCTTTTAACCAATTCAGCCTTGTTAACCTGATATGGCAGCTCATATATTACTATGGCATGACGTGAGCCAATTTTCTCTATTTCAGCTTTGCCTCGTACTAGTATTGTGCCTCTGCCTCGCAACATTGCTCCTTTTGTTCTTTCTAGCCCTATGATTTCTCCTCCTGTAGGGAAGTCTGGAGCTGGTACATAGGCAAGCATCTCTTCCGAGGTCATCGACTCATTGCCGAGATAGGCACAGCAGGCATCGATCACTTCACCGAGATTGTGGGGAGGAATGCTGGTTGCCATACCGACGGCTATACCACTTCCACCGTTTACTAATAGATTTGG
>CAIOSF010000016.1 GCA_903860855.1 uncultured Alphaproteobacteria bacterium
ATATCCTGTTTCATAAAGCATGAGGCTTATTGGAATTCTAGACCCTATGCCAAATTTTCCCATCCATATAATAGATGTAACCATTATATGCGCATATCTTATAGGTTGCTTGATCGTTGGGTTCTATAAATCGAGAAAAATCAAAAATATCACAGAATATACCCTGGGTGGCAAAAAATTCGCAACTATCGTTATTGTTTCAACCATCTTCGCTACACATATCGGTGCATCATCCACAATTGGAACGGTTGAAAAGGTATATAGCTTAGGGTTGTTTTTTGCTGTTGTATGCTTTTTCTCACCACTACTTTGGCTCATTATGGTCCAGATTTTCGGCAAAAACATTGATCAGTTCAATGGCTGCCTATCTATAAGTGATGTTATGGGGAAGTTATACGGAGAAACAGGAAGATGGATAACAAATACAGCCGCAATGGTCCTATCCTTTGGTGCAGTTGGGATTCAGGTACTTGCAACCGGCTATATATTTAATTATTTCTTAGGTATGTCTCACTTAAATGGCATCTTAATAGGAATGGGAGTATTAGTTTGTTATTCTACCTTTGGCGGAGTTAGGGCCGTTGCCTTAACTGATGTTTTTCAGTTTTTTGTGTTTTTTGTCGCTATACCAGTAGCATGTATTTTTGCTTTAGATGATATTGGGGGGTTTGAAGGCCTGGTCGAGAAATTGCCACCTGATCATCTAACCATCGATCTAACAAGTCAAAATATATGGCTATTTTTGAGCTTAATGATTTATAATCTTACGCCACTTGTAGGAGGAGCATTCATTCAAAGATTTTTAATAGCACAAAATTCTAAGCAATTAATAAAGTCATTAAAGATTATTGCATCTGTTCATCTGCCTCTTACCATTGTAATTTGCCTTATTGGTTTTATTATGAAGGCTAATGCCCCAGACATAGATCCAAGCACCGCATTTATGTACTTTGTAGAAAGATACCTATATGTAGGCATAAAAGGCTTAATGATAGCTGGGATGTTGGCTGTGATAATGTCTACTGCTGATTCCTGGCTTAATTATGCAAGTATTCTTTGTGCTCATGATGTGTGTAAAAGGCTTTTTCCTGACATTTCAGACAAGCAAGAACTAAATATCGCTCGCTTGTCAACTTTAGGAATAGGTATAGTTGGCATATTTATCGCCCTGAAGGGAAAGGGTATAATGGAGCTGGTATGGGCTGCTGATAATTTCTGGATACCTTTAATCACAGTACCACTATCAGCAGGATTTTTGAAATTCAGAACTAACAGTAAATCGTTTATTGCCTCGTCAGTTGTTGCAGTTTCTTTTACTTGTCTTGGGGCATACATTGAAGGAACATTCGCGACAATAAGCCTAGTTTTAGGTCTGATTGGTAGTACGATAGGTTTGTTTGGTATGCACTATTATCAGCTGTGGACAGGGGAGATAGCTAAGTCTATACCAGGGGTTGTAACGCCTAGAGGGCCAGGTTGCCTAGAGCAATTATATAACCTTGGTTTGTTCGTATATGATAGAGCGTAAGTTTAAAGAACAACGCCCACAATTCTGGCCTTTGACTATCTTTATAGCATTGAGTTGTATTATCCCGTTGTTTTTTGTCCATGGCACTCATGATTTGATGATCATCGGGGCAATCGCGGTAACATTGTGTTTTTTTCTTCACTTCCTCAGCTATTTCCCTCAAAAAATCCAGTGTTATCAGTCATTGTTTTGGTATCTAGCTCTAGCATTTTGTTGTCCATTCATAGCTAGTTATCAGATGGTTATTAGTCATTACCAGATATTTTGGTTGCTGAATGCCCTATTCATCATGGTTTTTCTTGGTATTTTTGTCGATTGGCTTAGTTATTTGATGATTTCAGCTTTGGGTATAGCTTGTGCTTATATATACCACAATTACACCGTCGTAGGACATAGAGAGATGATAGTGACATCATATATTGGCTATTTTATCACCTATTGTTACATTATCGCCGCTATCATCATTAAAATCATCAAAGGAGAGCAGAAAGCCGAATTGCACAGAAAGGACATAGTTGGAGCTGCTATAGCCCATGAAATGATGGGTCCATTCGCCATGACCCAGTCTGCTTTGGAAGCCCTGCAAACCCTATTAATGAGAAAAGTTTGTCCTACCGCTAGTGGTGAAGAAAATAACATACTGCATATAGAGATGAAAAAAGCTGATTATGATACATTGCGAAAGATAGCAGATGAAATAGTAGATATAGCTAAAGATGGGAAAAAAACTATTGATATGCTCCTTATGTCCCTAAGAGATAAGATAGTTGCTGATGATATTGCGATATACTCAATTACCAACTGTATAGAGGAGGCTTTGCTAAGATACGATTTTAAACCAGGTGAGAAAAAAGCGGTAACATTCCGTAAAACAAATGATTTTGACTTTAAAGGGTCAAAACACTTTGTTAAGCATATTTTATTCAATTTGCTTAGAAATTCATTTCAATATGCCAATTCTAGATATGGTGATGAAAACTTTGTGATCAATATCTGGCTAGAGAATGAGAAAATTCATTTCAAAGATAATGGTGTTGGGATGGGAGAAGATGATCTGCAGCAGGTATTTGATGGATTAAGGACCGGAAGTCCTTCTGACACTGGTATAGGCCTAGCCTTCTGTCGGATGGTGATGGAAGAGATGGGCGGAAGTATTGAGTGCGATTCGGTACGAGGGAAATATACCGAGGTCACCCTTGACTTTCCCACCGGTCATCTGGGAAAGAGCTGATTAAGTACTACGCAGAACTTAATCCCCGTAGGTGAACTGCGGATAGGTGGATTTAGATCTTCCAAAATTTATAAAGCGACTATGTGAAAGCACTCAACGCCAACTTAGAAGACTATATAAGGGTCACCAAGCGATGCGAGCTTGTCACATAGAAATTTTCGCATATAGTTGCTTTATCAAACAACGGTTTAAAGCTTTGCTCTAATGTATTCTCAAACTATTAAAAATATCATCATGGAGTTTTCCATGCTGAAGCACCCTTTTTACAGGGATTGGAGCGAAGGTAAGCTTAGCATGGAATCGTTACACGACTATGCTCGTCAGTACTGGCATCACGAGAGAGCATTTCCTCGCTGCATAAGTTCAATACATAGTCAGTGCGACGATTTAAAAAAGCGTCAAATTCTTCTAAGCAATCTAGTTGATGAGGAAAAAGGCGATGAAAATCATGCCGAGCTCTGGTTAAGATTCGCTGAAGGTCTAGGAGTGAAGAGAAATGACGTCATCTCATCAGAGATGAATGACGAAACACTGGCTCTGGTAAATGGATTCGCAGCCTTAGCCAGAAGATCCTATGTTCATGGTCTTGGTGCTATATTTGCTTATGAATGCCAAGTTCCGGGAGTTGCAGCAACTAAAATAGCTGGATTGAAGAAGTTTTATGATGTGAATGACGAGAGGACTCTGAAGTTCTTCGAGACCCATCTTAAAGTGGATGAGTGGCATTCAGAAGAGTGCGCCCGCCTCATAGATCAAGCAACAGAAAGCGAATTTAAGGCTATGAAAGAAGGGGCTGATAAAGGTGCTCGCCTCTTATGGAAATTCCTTGATGGGGCTTATAAAGGAAATCAGGGTGAATCCTGCAACACTTGTCATTAAAATTATCATTAATCAAATAAACTATGTGGTTTATACGCAAAAGCAATCAAGTTAATGGCTTCGTCAAGATTGGGCAAATAGGTTAAATAGACATACAAATGAGTGACTTAACAAAGAGAATATTATTCGTGATTGCGATGCTTATATTGTATCGCATAGGCACATATATTCCCCTACCAGGAATTAATAATGCCGTCCTCAGTGCCTTCATCAAGGAGAACGCCGGCGGTATGCTTGGTATGTTCAACATGTTCACCGGAGGTGCCCTTGGAAGGATGTCGATTTTTGCTTTGAACATAATGCCGTACATAACTGCGTCTATACTAATACAGCTATTTAGCATGATATCAAAAGATATGGCTACTATGCGCAAAGAAGGGGATGTAGGTCGTAAAAAAGTTGCCCAATATACTAGATACCTAACCATCGCCTTGGCAACCTTTCAAGGTTACGGCATAGCGGTCGGAGCAGAAAATATGAAAATTGATGGAGCAAACGTGGTTCTTGATCCTGGTCTTACCTTTCGCTTTATTTCAACCATAAGTCTAGTTGGCAGTACTGTGTTCATCATTTGGATGACCGACCAAATAAGCATGAAAGGCGTGGGCAACGGAAGCTCTCTAATCATTTTTACCGGTATAGTTGCTGGTCTACCATCGGCCTTGGCATCGCTCCTTGAGATGGGTAAAACTGGTTCGATCTCATTACCATCAATAGCTCTCATCCTCCTGGTCTGTGTCGGTTTGGTGATGATGATAATCTTTTTTGAAAGGGCTCAGCGTAAGATACAAGTCACATATCCTAAAAGACAAGTTGGCAACAAAATATATGGCGGAGATTCAACTCATCTACCACTTAAACTAAATACAGCCGGTGTGTTGGGACCGATATTTGCCAGTTCTTTACTTCTGTTTCCCACAACTATTATGGGATTTTTGGGAGCCAACGCTGACGTGGACTCATGGCAGTACCAGATCATGTTTCATCTGAGTCATGGCAGAATAGCTTATATGATTGTATATGTGGCATTGATATGCTTTTTCAGCTTCTTCTATACTTCGGTTGTCTTTAATTCGGAAGAAACAGCTGAGAATTTACGCAAGGCCGGTGCGGTCATCACGAGCAAGAGACCAGGGGCTCAAACGGCCCAATATCTGAGCTATGTTTTAACCAGGCTCACGGTTATAGGTTCTCTTTATGTAGCATTTATATGCGTCCTACCAGAAATTTTAATTGCTCACTATTCAGTTCCTTTTTATCTAGGTGGCACAAGCTTGCTAATCGTGGTAAATGTAGTAATAGATATGTTTCAACAGATACAGACGCACTTACTCAGCGGCCATTATAATAACCTGATGAAGGGTAGTGCTTTGTTAACAAAGAGAAGTAGATGAGAATAATTCTTTTAGGTGCTCCTGGTGTAGGCAAGGGTACTCAGGCCAAGTTGTTGAGTGAGAAATACAGTATACCGCATTTATCGACAGGGGAGATGTTACGGGATTTTGTCACAAATTCTGATAGCGATTTGGCACGCAATATAAAAGAAACCATAGACAATGGCCTACTTATTGGGGACGATCTCGTCATCCAGATAGTAAAGGATCGCTTGCAACGGAATGATTGTCATAATGGATTTGTTTTGGATGGCTTCCCCCGTACCTTGAAGCAGGCGGAGATGTTTGACGATGCTACTGCAATAAGTAGGACGCAAATGGATTCAAGCTCAGAGCAAGGGAAACAAGTAACAAACACTGGGACTGGATTAAACGCACGCCATGGGTCTAATGGGATAAGTGGATATGCTGAAAGCCTAAGGAGTACATCATCACAGAGTGCTGTAGGGGAAGGTCCAGATCAGCAGCTCAACTATGCTATGGGCTTAAAGCCAGAACCATATAATATATCGGTAATAAATATCGATATCCCGATGGAGGATATAATAAAAAGAATAAGTGGTAGGTTTTCTTGTAAAGTTTGTGGTAAAGTCTATAACCTCAACTTCTTACCTCCAATCAAGGCTGGCATATGTGATGTATGTGATAGTGTAGATTTCACCCGCAGAAAAGATGACAGCGAGGATGTAGTGCGTAATCGAGTATTAGTGTATATGAAACATACTGCCCCAGTCTTGAAATACTATCAAAATAGATCTAATTTTCATAACATAGATGGTAGTGGTAGCGTAGCTATGGTAGAGAATAGAATTAATAGCCAATTATCAAATAAATGATGATACTTGCAGAAAAAACAGATACTAACCATTTTAATTGATGACAGATTAGAATATGTTAAAATACTTGACACGGCTCGCCCTATCTTCTCTAGCAGCTATGGTTCTACTAATTTGCCAGTGCTGGTACCAAATAGCCCTAGCAGAAGATCTAGATGTTTCGGGCAAATCTGTAGTGTTAAGCCAAAATCTTATTAATCTAGTTACGAAAGGAGATACAACTATCAAATCAACAACGGTTGAAAAAAGAGCAAAGCTTTATGGTTTGACTGTGATTGAAGATTCTACATTCTCTGGCGATATAACGAGTAAAGGCTGTATCACCATAACTAATTCTGAAACTAAAAACATCAAGGCGAATGGCAAGATCCTATTTAGAAATAGCATAATTGATGGCAAAGCACTATTGTGTGGTGACATTAAAGTTCAAGACACAAAATTCAACGGTGATGTGGAGGTGACTGGTGATGGAGCCATCTTTGATAATTCCAATATAAATGGCAATTTGTTAGTGCATAAAGATGGAAATAAGGAACGAAGGGTCATTCTGAATAATACAGTTGTCCATGGCATGATAAAATTCGCAGAAAAAAATGGTAAAGTGCTCACTGATGCTGAGAATGCCAAAAAATTACGTGTTCAAGGTGGAACGATTGAGATAGTGGATGGAACAACAAAGTAATACGGGACTGGATCAGGAGCTGAATGCATATGTAATGGACAAGCCCCAAGCGAAGTCAAAAGTATATGATCTAGTATTCTCAGGCGCCCAGCCGACAGGGCACCTCACCATAGGAAACTATCTTGGCGCCATCAGATCTTGGGTCAAAATGCAGGAGCTGTACCCATGTCTCTTTTGTATAGTTGACTTCCATGCAATCACCATTCCACAGAATCCAAAAATCCTATCGAGCAATATCGCTACGAATTTAGCCATATATTTAGCATGCGGGATTAGTCCAGAAAAAAGCATTATCTTCCAGCAGTCAGCCGTATCCGAACACACAGAACTATCATGGATCTTAAGCTGCATCACTTCGATGGGATGGCTAAATCGCATGACTCAGTTTAAAGATAAAGCAAAGAATAAAGAGGATATGGCATCTCTTGGTCTTTATGCTTATCCCGTTCTCATGGCCGCCGATATTCTACTCTATCGCGCTACACACGTACCGGTAGGAGCCGATCAGAAACAGCATCTAGAGCTCACTAGGGATATAGCTGGAGCATTTAATCGGCAATTTGATATTGAATATTTTAGATTACCAGAACCAATAATCGAAGCGAGGGTTCAGAGAATTATGAGCCTAAAGGATGGTTATAAAAAAATGAGCAAATCTGATCTTTTAGATTCATCTCGCATCAACATAAGCGACAAAGCTGAAGTTATCAATGATAAGATACGCAAAGCCAAGACGGATGCTATAACCGGTATATGGTATGACACAAAGGAACGGCCCGAAATTAGCAATTTACTTACTATCTATGCAGCTATGATGGATATATCGGTGGAGGAGGCTCAGAAGGAAGTGGGAGATATGCAAACTGGCTCGTTCAAAACATTACTTGCAGATGTCATAATAGATGAGATTGTTCCTATGTATAACAAAGCCGAAGAGATCGTTAAGGACAAGGTCTATATAAACCAAGTTATGAAGATAGGGGCAGAGAAAGCAAGGGTTATTGCTGCCAGGACTATTAAGGAAGTGAAAGAGATCTGTGGTTTTATCACGAAGACTTGATTAATTGGGCGTTCTGAACTTGTTTAGCTTGGGCCCATTGCATCTCAGGATCTCATAAATCGTATATTTTTAGATCCTGAAACAAGTTCAGGATGACGGTTGACTGCTCAGGATGATTGATCAATTCAATATGGTTCCTTGATTCTGTATTCTTTAGACTACAAACGCAAATAGCAGCGACTCACCTTTTATAGTGAATAACCGCTATAGCGAATTGCAGATCGGCACTCATGACAAGTAATAGGACTACTCTACATGTAGTTCTACAGCTGCAAAACCGAGTGGATTGCCGAACACACCAAAAACACCAAGATGATCGCCGATGAAGTGGTTAGCGGTGTCCAAATAACCATCTAAAGTCACAGAATGAGGTATGTACGCACCGACTAATGGTATAGAGTTAGAGTGTGCGTAGCCCAATTCAAGAATAGTAGCAGTATCAAGAACAACAGCAGCGCCTTTGACAACTGTTGTTGTTTTAGATTCAGGTGCAGCATAGTGCAGAACTATAGCAGCAATAGTGGTAGCGCCAGCTAAGGCTAAAGAAGCTTTATCGAGATTAGTAAGAGCCATTTGTATTTTCCTTTTAATTAAAAATTGGTAACAAGGAAGATAATAAGTCAAAACTCATGGATGGTAAATAATACAGGGACGAATAATAACAACAATAAGCAT
>CAIOSF010000017.1 GCA_903860855.1 uncultured Alphaproteobacteria bacterium
CGTGTTCACTTTCTTTTGCATTTGGAATTATTAAATATGATATAGCGGCTAGGATTAGACCAGCAACAGCGAATGTTTCTATCACGGCTTCATAGCCAAAGGTAGCATTCATGTAGGACACTGGTGCTCCTCCATATATAGCTCCAATCAGGCCAATTGTAACTGAGATGCTCAGCATCCTAGTAAAGCGTGCTTCATTGAATGTGATGCGAATAACTTTAAAGACTGATAATATAGCAGCTGATGATCCTATTCCGACCAAAACTCTACCAATGATTGGAAATAGCCAAAAATCCGTATAGATAATGGGAAGCAATCCTATGACGCTGATTAGTATACAGATAGGCATGACCTTTTTGGGGCCATAGCGATCTAACATGATGCCTATGGGTATATGGGCAGCACAGTATCCTATATAGTACATTCCTGAAAATTGGCCAAAGGTTTTTGTATCCATCTGGAATCTAGACATTACATCGCCAAACATTATGTTTGGCATTACTCTTAGTACGTACTGATATGCATAAAATATCGATGCTATTATCCAGGCAACCCAAGATATTATTCTAGAATAGGGCATAAAAACTCCATTGATTTAATGATAAGTATATTTTATTTGGTAAAAACGGGAAAGAGAGATTGCTGCCACGCGCAGTGATGAAATGGGATATCCGCCTTAGCGGAGCAATGGTGATGATGAAAACAGCGGAATTGAACAGGAGGTGGTGATCGCGCGACAATGATGTCCACGTAGGTCAGACGAGCAGGCAACAACAACTGCAATAACGATGGCATCTATAGCAGATGGCGATTTGCTGTTAATAACGAACATTTTACTTATTCCTAAGTTATATAAAAAATGCCTAATCAATACTGAAGTTCACAGGCTACCTAACATTAGCCGTATTATGATCAATTATCGCTAATAAGTCAATGGGCAGCAATTAACTCACCTAACAGAGTTAGGTTGACTTCGCCTGCGACTTGTCCATGAATGTAGTGTTGGTCATGCTATCTTACCTCGATCAGAGGAATTTCGCTGTGAGTGTAGATTTTACCCCCCTCAGCTCTAATTGGTAACTGGTCGATATCAAACCTTACAGCTATATCAAAGGTAAAGCTGGCGTATATAGGGCTTTCAGGCTGAGTGGCAAATGCTACTTTCCCACTTAGATAGTCTATAGTATATTTATCTATATCAATGATTGATGCTTTGCCACCCACATCTCTAGCCCCATTTTCAGAAGCTTCATCTTGTCTGTATAAAACCACAGAACCAATGACAGGCTTGGTTACCTTTCTTTTTACAATATGGCTACCAATTCTGTATTCTTTAATTAGTTGGAACTCTAATGCATTTCCTTCTGCATGACTATTGATGCCTTGAGATATGGAGTATGGTACCTCTTCAATCAGTTGGTTCTCAGCTTTATAATCACTCCAGTCCCTCATCCTGAAGGCCATGGCCCTACCATTGCATAGGTGAAAGAAGGACAATAGCATGTTTATCTGCTCCTCTTCATGTATCCCCTTAGCAATATGAAATTTATACTTTGGATAAAACCAGTTTATATTTCTCTGCTCATTTCCACTTATAGTTGTGATAATTGAAGTAGAATATTCTGGCCCTGTTGTGGATGAATGTGGTATTGGCAAAGGGAATGAGATGTCTATAAATTCGTTGAGTATATTCATGTTTTTACCATCTACTATTATGATATAGCCTTCTAGTGAGCGACTACAGAGAATTAAGAAATTATATAGAATTTGAAAAATTGTATGTAGATGACCTAGCTGCGCGATGCGAATAATGCAAGTATTAAAAATAATAAATCTATAATTAATAAGTTATTATGTTGCATATAATTTCTCATATTTCGTTGTTATATTAGTTTAGTTGATATGCTTTTGATCAAATCTCTATATGTGTAAAAAGAAGCGATAATATAGGTGAAACCTACCTGTCATCCTGATCTATTTGACACACCATTAGCTTATCCATTATATGCCATACCTAATATCATTTTAACTCACTAGATTGTCGCTCTCTTACTCTACAATACCAGTTTCTCACATGGAATGGACACAAGCCAAAGGCGAAGTCAAAGCGGGCAGTAGTTAAAAGCGGAAACTGGTATGATTACTTAGTATCAGAGTTGTTGACATCTGATTGTTGGCTCATTAGGTAGCTCCTAATAATCTTTAGATCGTTACAGGATACTACTTTTGCACCATTCTCTCTCTTTAAATGCATTTCTATCGGCATGATCTTTTGCAATAGGCTACTAGCCCGAAAGAAATCATTATTGGCAGAATGGGAGTATTCTGATGTATTCAAGTCTCTGCCTATCTTGTTGATTATTGCATTACAGATAAGCCTTATCTTACGGAATGAGGTGGCATATTTGGTTGATAGCGAGCTGTATGATAATACTGTCATGAGGCTAATATCCTATAAAAATCCTAAAGCACTCACACGAAATTTAACTGGGATTAGACGCTATGAAGGAGACGTTGAGATGGCTGGTAGTATTTGGCAAGAAAACCGACCTCAAAGCGAGATCGTTTATTATTTACTTACACCGTGATCTACTCACCATCCTGCTGATCCATTAACCAGCAATTGCTATGCCATATGAAGCATATTCCTGCTTATCGTTGAGTAGTTTATTTGTTAGTTCTTCTGAATATTCTATTTTGACTTTGCTAATACCATGGTGAACAAAGCCCAGCTCAGATGCCGCCCTCTTGGATAGGTCTATTATTCTATTTTCAGCAAATGGCCCTTTATCGTTCACCAAAACGTGAATGCTTTTGTTAGTTTTCATATTTGTAACTTTGACCACAGATGGTATGGCTATGTCATTACTCGCCGCCGTCATTGCATTCGAGTCAAACACTATGCCACTAGCTGTCTGCCTGTCA
>CAIOSF010000018.1 GCA_903860855.1 uncultured Alphaproteobacteria bacterium
GCTCTGTCTTTTCTTTTTTGGATATATGTCTTATCCGTGCTTAGTAAATAGATTTGATGATGTTGTGGAAAATTTATTTAACGCGTTACAGAAATTTTAGTTTGGTTTCATTATGTCAGTTTATCTAGACTTCAATGCTACTATGCCGATCTTACCAGAGGTAAGGTGTGGTCTACTGGATATACTCAATGGCCCTATGAACTCATCTGCAACTCATAGCGATGGCCGTCGTGCTCGCTCCTTGGTCGAAAAGGCTCGTATAAAGTTAAGGCAAGCTTTGGATGTTCCTGAGGATTATCGCGTAATTTTTACCAGTACAGGCACCGAGGCTAATAACCTTGCAATCAACGGAATGAGACACAGTGTTGATAAAGTGTTCACATCAAATATAGAGCACTCCTCTGTTTTGCAAACTGTGGGTGAGGGACTGATCTCAGTTGATAAAGATGGTCGCTTTTTGGAACAGGATCTTCTAGAGCAAATCTTCCTGGGGCAAAATTTGGAGAATAGATATAATCACGATACACGTAAAGGTTTAGGTAAGAAGAACTTAATTAGCAATAGTCAAAATCATCTTTTTTCTCTCATGCTTGCGAACAATGAAGTTGGTACAATACAGGATATTGAAAAGATCACTAATAATATCAGGGCAAATGGTCATATAATACATACTGATGCTACCCAAGCGATAGGGAAGATACCTGTAAGCGTTAAAAAGCTTGGTGTTGATATGCTGACCATAAGTGGGCATAAATTTGGCGGATCTCTGGGAGCAGGAGCCCTTATTTACAGAGAGATATTAGATCTAAAGCCTATTATATATGGGGGAGGGCAGGAGTATCGTTTGCGCTCCGGTACAACTAATGTTATGTCAATTCATGGCATGGGAATAGCTTGTGAACATATAAAACGAAACTGCAGTATAATGAGGGAAGATATTTTGAAATTGCGTCATTTTATAGAAAATGAAATAGGGGATGATTATAATTCAAGACATGATGTGAGGACCGGTTATTGTGATAACATGGCGTTTAAAACCAAGCAAGAGTCATATGGATCGCAGGCGGAGACGATTGAAGCATTAGGGAAATCAAAGAGTTCCGGATCTAAAGTTCAGAATGGGGCGGTCATTTTTGCTAAATACGCAGATAGACTACCCAATACGGTTTCGATTGCTATGCCTAATGTTTCTGCCGATGTTCAAGTCGCCTATTTTGATAGTAAGGGCATTTCTGTGAGTGCTGGATCGGCATGCTCATCGGCTAAAACTGCATCTATACCCTACGTCCAAATGGCCATGGGATATGATTACGATATAGCAAAGTGTGCAATAAGAGTGAGCCTTGGTGTCACTACGACACAAAAAGATGTGGAGCTTTTTGTTGATGCCTGGCATGAGCTGAATCGCAGTACAAAGAATAATAGAAGAGGTAAAGAATGATTAGGCCAGTTGATGAGTTTGAAGGTAGGCCGATATACATGGATTATCAATCTACGACTCCTATGGATCCAAGAGTCGTTGAGGATATGATGCCATATTTCACCAATAAGTTTGGTAATCCACACTCACGCACTCACCTCTTTGGTTGGGAATCTGAAGAGGCGGTAGAGAAGGCTAGGGCAGAGATCGCGAAGCTGATCAATGCTGATGCGGCTGAAATCATCTTTACTTCTGGTGCGACTGAATCGAACAATCTAGCTTTGAAAGGTGTTGCGAGGTTTTATCGTAGTCAAGGTAAAAATCATATTATCACCTCAATGATCGAGCATAAGTGCGTTTTAGATTCATGTCGCTATTTGGAGCTTGATGGATTTGAAGTGACATATCTGCCGGTTACGAGTGAAGGGCTTATCAAGCTTGATAAGCTGGAAGAGGCTATAACTGACAAGACGGTCATAGTGTCAATTATGATGCTCAACAATGAAATGGGGGTAATCCAACCCATTGAGAAGATAGGTAATATTTGCAGACAAAAAGGAGTGTTCTTTCATACCGATGCGGCCCAATCATTTGGTAAGATTTCTATAGATGTCAGAGAAATGCAGATTGATTTGCTTAGCATTTCTGGTCATAAGATCTATGGACCCAAGGGGATAGGGGCTCTGTATGTTGGTAAAAAGCCGAGGGTCAGGCTTCAGCCCATGATCAGTGGAGGTGGGCAGGAAAGAGGAATGAGATCTGGAACTTTACCAACTCCCTTGATTGTTGGATTAGGTGCCGCATCTCGTTATGCAGCTGAAGATATGGCCAAGGACTATGAGAA
>CAIOSF010000019.1 GCA_903860855.1 uncultured Alphaproteobacteria bacterium
CATAGCATCGGCATCATCCATGACTGCTATGTTTTGCGTTGTTCTTATATTGGGTAAAAATATAACATTAGGAAAATCCGGATGTGATTGTAGATCATAACTGTTTCTACTGTATACTATAACGTTTTTGGCATTTTCAGATATCACTGAGGCTAAAGCTAGTCCCCAAGCTCCACCACCAATTATAACGATATTTTTCATCATCTTTCTCTTATTTCTTATAATTTTATGTTACGCTCTTCAGCAATTTTTTATCATAGACTGCCACATCATCTATGATAAATTCATAGCGGTTGATATCGATATTACTATGATGTATTGTACCAACAAGGCTAATTTTTTTACCAATAGATGAAAGTAGAGCTTGACCAACTTTACTCTCGGCTCCTCGAAAGGCAACGCATCTTAATGCCTGTTTGCTAGCCTTGTCACTCACTAAACATGATACATGAGCATTTCTTAATATATAGGCTTTAACAACTCTGGCATCGGTAATAACAAATCTGGGTTGATCATTGCCATGACCAAATGGAGAGGCTCTGTTGATGCTATCAAATAGAGCTTTGCTTACGGCACCAACCGATATCTGGGCATCTATCTTAAGTTCTTTCGCCTTAGCAAGGATGTCACCGCTAGCAAAAGTTGTTTTAAATCTTTGCAATAGATATTTGTAGAATATATCAACATTGTCGTATGCTATAGTGAATCCCCCGGCCATAGCATGACCACCTCCTTCTAGTAGTATGCCCTCGCTGCGGGCATTTGATATAGCTGCTCCGATATCAAGGCCATGGATCGATCTTCCAGAGCCTTTACCAACTCCGTTTTCCATTTGAGATATGATTATTGCTGGTTTATGATAGCGCTCCTTAAGGCGACTAGCTAATATACCAAGTATACCTATGTGCCAATTCTTACCCATTGCCATAATGATCGGGTTTGATTGTATATCATTTGTTTCGATATGGGCGATAGCCTCTTCCATGGCCATCGACTCTATCGCCTTCCTTTCATCGTTCAGAGACTCCAGCCGCCTCGCGATCTTCATAGCCTCACCATAGTCAGTCGATGTTAGGAGGGTGGCTCCTAATACGCTCTCATCAACCCTACCACCAGCGTTTATTCTTGGTCCCATAACGTAGCCAAGATGATAGCACTGGACTTGGCCATCTATGTGTAGCATATCGGATAGGGCTGATAACCCAATATTATTTCTTTTGCTCAGAAAAGTTAGACCATGCTTTACAAAGGCTCTGTTAATATGAACCAAAGGCATAACATCACAAATTGTACCCATTGCCACTAAATCAAGGAATTCCATAAGGTCTGGTTCTGGTATTTTCTTTTCTGCAAACCAATTTGTTTCTCTGAGGGTTCGTCTAAGGGCTATTAGGACCAAAAACGCTACCCCGACGGCTGCTATATTTTTATAAGGAAAGGAGTCGTCGAGTTGATTGGGGTTAACTATCGTTACAGCAGGTGGTAATTCATGGCCTGGTAAATGGTGGTCAATGACGATAACGTCCATATCATTGTCCTTTGCCCATTTTAACGGCTCTATGGCGGCTGTGCCACAATCAACAGTGATCAGAAGCGAGGTCCCCTTTGCTTTTATCTTTTTAAAAGCTTCAATGTTGGGTCCATAGCCTTCGCTGAGGCGATTAGGTATGTATATATCTGACTGTACGCCGATTTTTTTGAAAAACTCGTACATGACAGCTGATGAGGTGGCGCCATCCACATCGTAGTCGCC
>CAIOSF010000020.1 GCA_903860855.1 uncultured Alphaproteobacteria bacterium
AATAATATCCCAAACTCTAGACTGGATTTTTGTAGCTCAATTCTCTAAAAACAACTCACAATTGGCCAATTCACTCAATATATGAATGTTAAATATCACTTTATGTAATTACTAGATACCGATTCCTATTTTGATAGGGGTAGCATATTATGATCTATATAAAACACCAATTATAAACCCAAAAATAGGTATAATATCATGAAAGTCAACAAAGACAGTAATTTTGGGGCAGCTTTCTACAATCTAAAAAAACCAACAGATATGCTGGATCCAGGTGTATTATTAAAAGCAGACGGCCAACCTCTAGATATTGAAAAACTCAACCAGAACGAGCGCAATGCTGAAGGTAAGAGGCTTGCAACAAAAATGGGAGAACTTAATCCCCGAATTTAAAGATGAATTTGAGAAGATGGCGGATAACAGGTTCCGTGGGGTCATGGGGTTTAATGATGCTCAAAGAAAAGATGCTCTTGAAAGTCTTTCTGGCATGGTTAAACTTATTCAAGGACTTAAGAATGGAAAGCACGGGATGGAGGCTCTATCTCAAGAAGAATTTGATAAAGTTACAATGAAACTCATACCATATGCGAACTTTGCTTGTGCAGATGGCGCTGTATCAAAACTACAAGAAGCACTTTTTACCATAGAATCTTCCCAAAGTGCCGGCATGAGTGGCATCTTATACGACGCTAAAATTGCAAATCTTGATCTATTCGCTCAAGAATTGAGGATACTTCATGTTTATCCAGACGGTCCATTATATTATCAAACTGCATGCGATGCGATCGGAGTACTACATCTAAACCGCTTCCAATTAGTCTCTCAGGAAGTCCATGACAAAATTTATCTCAAGCGCCTTGTTTCAGATGAGTTACAAGTAGAGAGAACTGGAGATGCCGATCATTATGTCACGAAAATGGAAGCTGTTTCGGGGCAAGAAAAGAAAAAGAGTGTATTTTTGGATTATCTTGATACTAGGTTCTCAGAGAAAATGACAGCGATTGGCATAGTGAATAGACTTACAGATGACCTGTTCGGGGACAAGCCATTATTGCCATCAGAAAATGATCTGGGTGATCACTATAACCAACAACGTATCGATGATTTCATGGGGCTACTTGAAGATACCCAAAAGAAATGCAACTATAGTGGCGGTTTATTTAAGGAAATTGTTGATATAAAATATCCACCTGGTACGACCCAGGAAGAAATAGATGATGTCATGGTGCTGCCTATAGCTTTTGAATACAAAGCAAATGCCGATGTGATAATCCGACTGGCTGCAATTACCGGAGCTGTAAACAATGGATATTTAGATGGTGATTTTAAGGTCATGACTTGTCCCAGCACAAAGGCTTTGGTAATGGATGCAATCAAATATGGTATCAATATTAACCGCGAATGTGTAGATTTAGGTGATGTATTACTACCAATAACTGCCAAAATTCCTCAAATGGATGGTGTGCAAAAGTGCGATTTTTATTTTAAACTTGAGAGTTTAAAGGGAGAAATAGACGGTCAAGATCTTAGCCCCAAGAAAAAAGCTGAGTGGATTGAACGGATACAGGCATCACAAGGATTGCTCAATACTCCGGAAATAACCAAGGAACTAGAACAACATGCAGCGGTAACTTTATCACCAGAAACAATCGCAACGCTAGAACAACGTAACATAGCTCGGCTGTTTGAAGGACCAGAAGCATCACGGCAACGCGCGGCAATAACCCAGCTGTTTGAAGGGAACGATCCAGAAACTATTGCCCGTATATTGGAGCATCAGCTCAAAGCACCACAGGCTGCTAAGGGTGGAGAACCTGGAGCAGCGGAGGCCGCTCAATCGCAACAGCAAATTAGCTCTGCTGCTCTTCGCGCATTTTGTGATCCTAAAATTATCGAAAAAATGGAGAAGGTTGTAGAAATTATGGAGCAACGTAGCCAAGGGAACTACAGCTCATTAGGTGATCTATTGGACAAGTTCGTCAACATGATCAATACACTGATCGGCAAGGGTGTAACCGTTGCTAAGTTGCAGGAGAATATTGATATCATCCAGGAAGCATCCACAGCTTACAAGCAACTTGTTGGAGAAGAACAAGCCACAAAACAGGAGATGGAGAAGCCATTAGGATTTGCTGATCGTATCAATCAGGCTAGAGCTAATCCTCAACCGCAGCAACCGACACCATAATACAGTTCCCGCTTTTAACTTGCCGCTTTGACTTGTATCCATTCCGTGTGGGCTTGTCTATTGCATGTGTCTCGTCGCTCACAGCAATGCTTCGTGATGATGCACTCCGCAAGTCCAGGATGTATCCGCTCATACCTATGTATTCGCAGTAGCTTTACTATGCGTTACTCCTCTCTCATTGCATTTGGAAACTAGTGTAACACCGTACGAATCCTTAAGATTATCACTTATATTCAACAGATGATGTTGATCACCTTGTTAGATATATAAATTACCTTCTTAACCTTAGCATCACCCAAAGTTTTTACCACATTCCCTACCGTCATTGCAGCTTTCAAGGCCTCATCCTGTGATATATTAAGGGATACGGATACAGTCCCTCTCACCTTACCGTTCACCTGAATCGCCATCACCACTTCATCATCCTGCAGCATCTTCTGATCGGCCTCTGGCCATGGCGCCTCGACTAAAGCATGTACCTCTGCATTATTCGTTGCAGATTTGCCAGCAAGGCCGCTATTTGCACTCTGCAGCATATGATAAATCTCTTCTGCTATATGGGGGATGATCGGGTTTATAAGACGAGCTACCATCGACAATACTTCTGCCTTCTGCCCGTACGACACAACCTTCCACACACTCGTCAGAGCATTTGTTAACTCACGCATACGAGCTATGGCCTTATTGAAGTGACTATGGGTCATATCATGAGTCATTCCAGCAATAGTCTTGTGCATCTGTTTAGCAAGATTATCATTATAGACCCCAGATCCATCATCTTTTTGTCCAGCAACCTCGCTAGATAGATTATACAAACGCTGTAGATACCGGTGCACCCCATCGACCCCAGCATCGCTCCATTCGAAATCCTTATCTGGAGGAGAATCAGAAAGAATAAACATTCTAGCCGCATCAGCTCCATATTTTTCTATGATATAGTCTGGATCAATCCCATTCTTCTTGGATTTACTCATTTTTTCTACACCATCCATCCTCAGAACTTCACCAGTAGCTCTGAGAAAAGGCTTATCATTTATTAACTCAACATCCGCTATATCAACCCAATTATGGGATGAATCTTTATAAGCAGCATGACAAACCATTCCTTGATTTAATAATGCTATGAATGGCTCCTCTAAATTCCAGTATCCGCAACGCTTCAAGGCTCTAGTAAAGAAACGAGCGTAAAGAAGGTGCATAACGGCATGCTCGCTTCCCCCTATGTATTGATCAACTGGCAGCCAATAATCCACCTGCTTACGATCGAATGCCTGAGAGTCCAAGCTTGGTGAACAATATCGAGCGAAATACCAAGATGACTCAAAAAATGTATCTAGCGTATCAGTCTCTCTAGTAGCATTATCCCCGCATTTTGGGCATTGTGTATACTTCCAGGTTGGATGTCTGTCTAATGGATTTCCAGGTATATCAAAAATAACATCTTCCGGTAATTTTACTGGCAATTCAGACTCTGCCACCGGTATGACTCCACAAGCAGGACAATAAACAATCGGTATTGGACAGCCCCAGTATCTTTGCCGGGAAACCCCCCAATCGCGTAGACGGTATTGAATTTTTGCCTCCCCCTTACCTAGAGTTACTAATTCAGCTATGGCTCTTTCCTTAGCTTGTTGTGTTTTAAGACCATTCAGGAATCCTGAGTTGATTGCTATACCATCTTCACAAAAGGCAGCCTTATTTATATTTATTTCATGATATATACCATCATCACCTGGCTTGCCAGCTCCGTTCAGATCTTTAGATTGCCCTACTCCAGTTACAACTTGCTTTATTGGTAGGTTATATTTCTTGGCGAATTCATGGTCTCTCTCATCGTGACCAGGACAACCAAATATTGCTCCGGTCCCATAATCCATCAGAACAAAATTGGCGATATATATTGGAATCTTGATACTTGGATCAAATGGGTGAACCGCCTCCAATCCCGTGTCAAAACCAATCTTTTCAGCCTTTTCTACTGCAACTTCAGAAACGGCCATTTGTTTGCATTGAGCCAAAAATGTCTGTAGTTCCGTGGTTATAATCAGATGACTTACTATGGGATGATCGCATGCAATACCGATAAAAGAGGCACCAAATAGTGTATCAGGGCGAGTTGTATAAATCTCTATCGTTTCATTATCATCATTAAGGATATGGCTATCGTCTACACTAGATGTAGCGATATGAACACCCCCAGGCACGGGTGAGTCGCCATATGCGCTTTTGAATAGATTAGCTATCTCAAATTGAACCAAAGCCCCATATGACTTTCCGATCCAGTTTGTTTGCATGGTTCTTATTTTATCTGGCCACCCAGTTAGCTTCTCTATGCCACTCAGTAACTCGTCAGCGAATTCGGTAGTGCGCAGGAACCATTGCTTTAGATTTTTCTTCTCCACCAATGCACCTGATCTCCATCCTTTACCATCAACAACTTGTTCATTTGCTAAAACAGTACAGTCAATTGGATCCCAGTTAACCTCTGACTCTTTTTGATAAGCCAGGCCATTTTTCATGAAATCAATAAATATCTTCTGTTCATGCTTATAATACTCTGGTGAGCAAGTCGTAATTTCTTTGCTCCAGTCATATGCAAAGCCAACCCTTTTCAACTGATCTCTCATGCTTGCTATATTGGCCATAGTCCAAGCTTGAGGATGGAGACCACCTTGAATTGCAGCGTTTTCTGCTGGCAAACCGAAAGCATCCCAACCCATAGGATGAAAGACATTATAACCATTAGCTCGACGGAAACGAGCTATGGCATCGCCGATAGCATAATTGCGCAAATGCCCCATATGAAGACGACCTGATGGGTATGGAAGCATCTCCAGGACATAATACTTAGGTTTAGCATCAATTCCAGAACCAATATTTGCAAGGAAACTCTGATGCTCTTGCCAATAATTCTGCCATTTTTTCTCTATAATCTGTGGTTTATAAGGGCGAGGCTCGGACTTCAAACCGAACGTGAAACTAGCCATATGATGATATTTTGAATAAAATTTGCTAAGGCATCTTATGCTAATACGCAAATACATTCAAGATTAGAGTCAGAAACATGAGTCTCCCCCCCCTTACTAAAAACCGTGATGATGCAGTTTAAAAGAGAGTTAGCATTATACTAGTTTCCCGCATGAAATGGACGAGCTATAGGTGAAGCAGTAGTTAAAAGCGGGAATTTTGTATAAGACGCAAACGCACCCAAACCTGACACAAAAAGAACCAGGGCAGGTATTATGTGATTAACTTGATTGCAAAAGCGTATCAGACTCTGATATCAAACAGATGATCACCATGAGAAACCCTCACATCCATTCCGCTTATTTTTCCTTCGCTATCCATGAAGCCGATATCAAAGTTCTTTTCCTCAACCTCTCTCCAATGAGAATATTGCTTTTCTCCTCCGGACCCACCTTGCGGATTACCCTGCCAATTCAGATAAAGCTTTGTCCGATCCCCATCTGCTAATAAAGACTTGTCCTGGCTATGAAGCAATCCTTTAAGCTCATCAGAATTCTGTCTCATAAGCAAAAAAGTACTCATCCTTTCCATTGTGATCAGAAGCTGAGTTTGACCATTTGGTCCTATTTTATAAGTAATATCGAGTCCACCAAGACTCTCTGGCTTTAATTTGATATGCATAACATGTTCTCCCACTTCCTTGCCATGCAAATGATGCCTGATTTGCTTAATGACACTAACAGCCATTTCTTTATTATCTGTCGGTCCTGGTTTTAAGCTCATGTGCACATGCTCTACTTCTATATGCTTCTGAGGTGACCACTTGATAAAATCATCCTGAAGTAAATATGATCTACCGCACTTATCATCTAGAGCCAAATCGCATACCAAAGGCTCATTACCCGAAGCCGCCATGGTTGCAGCATCATCCAAGCCATGCAAACCAGATACGTTATCATTTAGTGTATATAAACTGGAGTCCCTCGCTTCAGGAGCCATGGCAGGGCCATGCACAGGATCAATACCTACTATCTTCGCATTTACAGCAGCACGCAATATCTTTAGTTGATCGTCATAAAATTGAGCGGCCGGAAGCCCTACAGGAGCAACCCATTCTATCGCTTCTAGTTTACCACTTGCTCTTAGACCATCCACCTCATTAGCATCAACTTCAAACTGAATATTTTGATCAAAAGGTACGTTACTATAAGCTGTTAATCTAGTAAAAGTCAAAATAGGACTATCGGCTAAAGACCACTCTTCATCAGAATTCTGCCAGTTGCTCTCTACCTGCTGGTTATTCGTCTTGAGAACATAAGCGATTCTTTTATCAAAGTTGACAAAATCAATACCATTTTCATCGATAAAATCGATTAACTCGTTAGATACGATGCTACAGATAGTAGCGCTATCAACTCCACCATTTGCCAAGTCGTTAACCTTAGCAGCACTCATCGTACCATCAGCAAAGAGCAAGCCTTTCGGTTTAAGAAGCAGAGATTCGTCCGTGAATTTATTAACAGATAAACCAGAAAGCTCCCCTTTATCTGGGCTACTAGCTACATTATTATCTTTACTTGAACCAACGTGGCATGACTTATCGTCGGCAGATTTATAAGCTGATAATATTTGCTCAAACAATAGAGCGCCGTTCCCAACCCCAACGCTACCTACCTCGGTACTACCGGTGGTCTTCGTATTCTGATCGTGTGGAATACAAGACTGAGCCTTGGTCGCCACTTCGTTGACCGCCATCTTCACTTATTGCACTGAATAAAAACATCATTATAAATGTAAATCTACGCAAAATATATGGCAAAAGCCAGTGAAATGATAAAGATAATTGATGCCGGCCTTTCTGATATTGTAAACCTGTTGAAATGTGGAGAAATAGCATGCTTACCAACGGACACTCTCTTTACTTTAACTTGCGATGCTACAAACAATGAAGCTCTAAATAACATTTTTAGGATTAAATCTCGCGATAGGGCAAAACATTTACCAATTTTATGCTCATCTCTAGAGCAAGCTATGCAATATGGCATTTTTTCAGAGATGGCCTTGCTTTTAGCGAAGAAATTTTGGCCTGGTAAGTTGACCTTGATTCTTCCAACTCATGGTGGCAAAGGCAAGGATAGTATTGCTATAAGAGTACCAAATCATGGTAGCTTGCTTGCTATTATGCAGAAGCTAGATGGCCCTATAATCGGTACAAGTGCAAATATTTCTGGTAATGATGATCAGTACAACATAGACGAGATTATGACTCAACTGAGGACTGGATGGCTGAACAGACAGCATGGACAAGGTGGCCGTGCCATCAGAGGACCAGGAGCAGACGAACATAGCGATGAAGAGAATAACACCGCTATTCAAAAGCATAATATCACACTGTATTATTGCTCGGAACTAGGGCAGAGCGTAGAAAAGACGCAACCTTCAACCATTGTTGATACCAGACACGGAAGAGCCCTGGTCGTGCGGCATGGTTATATCTCAGAGAATGATATATATGACACCAATAATGCTGGTTTCAATTTTTAGCTACTAACTCCTAGGTGCAAATAAAATGATTCCTGAACCTAGAAAGCATACCAAAATACCAAGAATATCAAATTTATCAGGTGGATTATTCTCAATAATCCACATCCAGATAATAGATGAGCAAATATACACAGCTCCATATGCAGCGTAAACTCTACCAGCATATTCTCCATCAACAAAAGTTAAAAGATATCCGAATAACCATAATGATAGAGTTCCTGGCATCAACCATAGAATAGATTTCTCTAGTCTGATCCATGCCCAAAAAGAAAAGCATCCAGCTATCTCAGCAAGGGCAGAACCTAAAAGGACAAAAAAAGTTATCACGATATTAAAACCTATGTGGAACCAAGGAATTATCTCTGCATTTCAGATATCGCGGTATCATGATAAAACCCAGTCATCACCCATTCTTCATCCTTCAATCTTCTTAATCAGCCATTGCTGCAGAATCGATAGGATATTACTCCATGTCCAATATAACAACAAACCAGATGGGAAAGAAGAAAACATAAAAAGAAACACTACAGGAAGAGCCTGCATAACCTTAGCTTGGACAGGATCTGCTGGCTGAGGGTTAAACTTCTGCTGAATAAAAATGGTCAAAGACATTAAAATAGGCAGAACACCGATCATGAGGAAGGCAGGCGGTTGCCAATTGATCATGCCAAATAGATTAAATAGCGTGGTTGAGTCTGGTGCAGATAAGTCATGAATCCACAAAATAAATGGCGCATGTCTCATTTCTATTGTCACATAGAGGACTTTATATAAGGCAAAGAAAATTGGCATCTGCAAGATTATTGGTAAACAGCCAGATACCGGACTAACCTTCTCTTTTTTATAAAGATCTATCATCGCCTTTTGAAACATAGCTGGCTGATCTTTATATGAATCTTTGATGCGAACAAGCTGAGGTTGAAGCTCCTTCAGCCTGTTCATACTACGGAAGCCTTTATGAGCTAATGGGAATAACGCCCCCTTGATTATCACAGTCAGAAGCATTATCGCTACACCAAAATTTCCCAAAAAACCATAGAGGTAATTCAGCAACAAAAATATTGGTTTAGTGATAAAATATAGAATACCGAAATCAACAGCATGATCAAATAACGGAATATTGTTCAGCTTCTCATATCGATCTAAGATACTTAAACTTTTGGCTCCGGCAAAAAATTGGTAACCGGCAATTTCTGCAGCTTGCCCTGGATCAACAACCCAATCTTGACCAATTAAATCTATCTGAAATTTCTTCTGACCCAAAACGCTAGAGTTGTAGCTACTTAATTTCCCAGTAAAAGCTTGGGTTGGAATAAAAGCTGTAAGCCAATACTTATCGCTAAATCCAAGCCAGCCTTTGGCTGCAGCTAGTTTGTCTTTTTTATTTTTCTCCATATCAGCAAAAGTCAGCTCATGTAGCTTACCATCGGTAACCCCTATCGCTCCCTCATGCAGGATCATATTCTCAGTAACAACATTGCCTCTTGTGCGGTTGATAGTTGCGTAATTGCTGATGGTTATCTGAGTATCACTACCATTTTCAACTAATTGCTTTATGGTGAACATATATTCATTATCCAAAGCTATTTCTATAGTAAATTTCACTCCGGCATTATTAATCCACTTTAGGCTAATTGGTTTTTCAGGCACCAATTCAGCTCTATCCGACTTCCATAAGGTATCAGTTTTTGGTAATTCTATCTTGTCACTACTCAACCAACCGAAGGTGGCAATATATCCATCTGGCGTATCGCCCGGAGATAGCAGTGCTACATCGGGACTGCTATCATCGATCGTTTCTTTATAGTGCAATAAAAGAAGCTCATCTATGCGGGCTCCTTTAAGATTGATTGAACCGGCAATATATTTATTTGCAATGGTGACCCTCTCGGAGGCTGTGTTTAGAATGGAATCCTCCCTGGTCTTTATTCTAGATCCCTCATTCTCGCCAGCATTGGTCATGCCACCTTTTCTGCTCGCACCGCCATGATGGGCTTGCTGATGCGCCGACTGCATAGGTATAACAAAAAAATACTGCCATCCCGCTATGATGGCAAAAGAAATAATTGCAGCAAAAAGAACCCGTTGTTCCATTATATATCCGAACCCAAATCCCGTGTTAATTTAGTCATACAAAAGCCTCAGAAAAACAATACAGAGAGCGAAGAGTGTAGCATAGCAAATCTATGTGAGCAATGAGCAACGATGTAGCGGTTTAAAATGAGTATGGCATTACCCCCCAAGGTCGCCGAACCCTACATACCTTAAAAAGACGATGATTGCAAGTATTTGTGCATAATACTAAGTTCCAAATGCAATATACCTTTGACTTGCGTCCATTCCATGTGGGCTTGTCCACTACATCTCAGGATATCATGAGTCGTATACTTATTAGATCCTGCAAAAGAGTTGAGGATGACCAATCCGCTTCACACATTTTTAAATTCCCGTTTTTAATTGATGACAGGCCATAGCTAGCCTTTAATTATATATATGACATGTCCTAATAATCCAATATATTAAATACATCAAAGCAACCATAAAGAAGACTCTTGCTTTATCCTGGGCTATTAATATATTGGAAAAGCATATATGGTAATATGCTACCGACCGATATATCCAGTACTCTTAGCGTATATATAGCACTTAATATAACTAAACTAGTGGGATTTTATGAAAACAAACAATTTATTAAAAAATTATTTAATTTTGGCATCTTTTTGTACTTCCTTGGTTACCAGCAACGCCTTGGCCCTAGAAGAAAAGACAACGGGGCCATACGTCAGATTCGCTGCTAGTATTTCGATAGCGACAAATTTGGCATAGGATCGGAATAACTCCTATGATTTCAAAAACAAAAAACCAAAGAATACAGGAATTTTTGCTGTAGGAAGAGGATGTAGGTTGAACCAAAATCTTCGGGCAGGGAAGTTATTGTTGCGCACGACGGGCGACTATAAGTGGTCTGCAAATGCAAAGGATGATGGCACTGGATATAAGATCGCGCAAAAATTCAAGAGCGCAGCCGCCGTGCTCCAGCTTGATTGCTAGTGACATATACTTACCAGCTCGAGAACTGTGTCGGTTTGACGATTGTAATTAATCTATGGCAATGTTCATTATGAGAATATAGCGTGATTTCATAGTGCTATAGCTATATAGATTCTATCAATTAGGTAGAATTGAAAAAATTAAAATTTGATTTTTAGTCATCCTGAACTCGTTTGACTTGCGCCCATTACACCTCATGGGTCATTTTTGCTCATTTTTAGGTCTCAAGAGATGCAATAGACAGCAGCAGGTGAAGTCAAATGAGTTCAAGGTGATATCTTATTATGGTGCTCAGATAGAAATTTCTCCGCCTCTATGGCAGCCATACATCCAGTACCAGCCGCAGTCACCGCCTGTCTATATATTCTATCCTGGACATCGCCAGCAGCAAATACACCAGCAACATTGGTCTGGGTTGTTCCTGGCTTGGTTAAGATGTACCCCTCTTCATCCATAGCTATATTCGTGGCTGCATTGGCCCCTCTCTCTCCTTTATTACCTCCATCGTCATTATGCCTAAATATACTAGTATTTGGCTTGTGGCCTATTGCAATAAATATACCATCAAGATCAACCTCCTCCTCCTTGCCCGTAACAACATTTTTCAGTCTAGCACCAGTGACAAATTTAGGATTTTCCTGCCCAATAACTTCAACCAAGGCACTGTTCCATATAGGCTTAATCTTTTCATTAGCTTCAAATCGATTCTGCAAAACCTTTTCAGCCCTTAAATGACCTCGTCTATGAACAAGCAAGACTTCTTTCGCGTGATTTGTGAGATATAAGGCCTCTTCAACCGCAGTGTTGCCACCACCTATTACCATAACCTTTTTACCACGATAAAAAAAGCCATCGCAAGTCGCGCAGCCAGAAACACCGAACCCACGATACTCTTCTTCACTCTTCAGTCCCAACCATCTGGCTTCAGCCCCAGTTGATATGATGATCGTTTGCGCAACATAGCGCCTCTTTTTACCATCACCATAACAAACGAAGGGCCTACGCGAGAAGTCAACTGATTCAATCAGGCTATCGATAATCTTGGTACCAACGCTCTTGGCCTGGTCATGCATCTGATCCATAAGCCATGGCCCCTGTATTGGATGAGCAAAGCCCGGGTAGTTCTCAACATCTGTGGTAATCGTCAGCTGCCCACCCTTCTGAGGGCCACATACCAAAACTGGGTCAAGACAGGCCCTTGCTGCATATATTGCTGCTGTATAGCCAGAGGGACCAGAACCTATAATTAAAACCTTAGTTTCTATAGTCTCCAACTCATTATCTGAAGAAATACTCACCTTTTTTCACTCGATTACTGCCAAAAAATTAATTATATCACATCTAATTTGCAAATACCGCCGCCCTTACTGAGCCCATTATATGTAGCTCATTGCATTGATTAGTCTTAGATCTGGTGTAACATATATCGGCAAAGCTAAAGCATTTTACAAATCTGAGCAACTCATACTTACTAACAAATAATATTCTCCTGATTCGCTTGACATCTTACTCTAGCTTCTTCTATTCGTTTAACAAACGATATCTCCACTGCCTCTTCTTCTGGTACCAATGGAATACCTCGTGAATATTCAGCAGAAATATCTTGTAAAGCCTCTATATTACCTTGCAATTTCTCATCAGTAATCCCATAACCCATTAAAGTATTTAGAACACTAACGAGAATATCTAACAAATTTCCAATCAAGGTATAATTTCCTGCCAATCTCTCTCTCATGATGCGAGCGACTTCTTCCATCTTTTCAATCGTTTCAGGAGAACAAGAGGCGCGGATAGCATCAGCACTTATTGCAGCACGAGGAATATTAGGTACAACAGGCAGTACAGGCACCATCAACTACCTGCCCTGCACGCCTACAACGCCCTGACGATCATTGGGGCGTTGTAGTTGATCAATCAACACTCTGGCTATAGTCCTGGCTCTGTATCCATCAAATAACTGGGAAGCTTCGTCCGCTTGAGCCATTACGTTTGCAGAATTTGCAACATTGACACTCTGTTCTAGCTCTGCGATCCGTCCTAAAATTTGACCACCCTTTTCATAACTTAGCTCAAGTCCT
>CAIOSF010000021.1 GCA_903860855.1 uncultured Alphaproteobacteria bacterium
ACCATCAACAATGCAAGAAATAACCCTTGCCACCGTTTCACTCTTCTTTAATTGATCTTTTATGTACATCGTAAAAGCTTGTTTATAAAGCACCATGCGTGGTTCTCGATTGTCAGCCATTTCATCGCCAATTTTCCTGGGAATTTTTGTTACATCGGTGAGGGCGTTGCCTATTGCTATGCAAAAGTGAACATTATTGCCTGGATCGTTACTTATATCTGCCAATTGGCGCAGTTGTTGTTCATCTGGCTTAATGCCAGAAACTATTTTTTTATAAAGATATTCTTCTAGTATATTGCGCTTAGCTTCAAACAGGAGGGGATCTAGGCCTCGTTGCCTAACGCTCTGGCAGGCTATCTGTATATTGGTTAATTTGGCAATGCATCCAGGAAGGCAATTAAACTCGTTATTTGCTTGAATTTTGGACACCAGTTTTATCTTCATCTCAGCGGTGAACTCTTGGTCATTCCGAAAGCTATCCAATAAAGACAGGATATTTACTAAAAGCTCCGTCGCGTATTTCTTATCGCTTGGATTACCAGATAATGTCTTAATGTGATCGTTGACGTTAGTGAAGTCAGTACCACTCCAAGCAGAAGTGGATGAGCGTTGAGCTTACCGGTGGCATAGGCTGCAACTCTTGTTATGTTATGTCTGGAAGTAAGATCTTGGATACCAGCAGCAGCAAGTATATACTGAGTAGGTGGTACTGGTAAAAGCACTGGTTGTTCTAGATTTAAAAACAGGTCTTGCATGCCTTGATTGTTCTGCATGGCTCATCTTGATATTTATTTTCTGTGATTGTCATTATACAAGGTTTTTTCGTCTTAGTGGTGAGAATGCTCAACATAAAAGACTAAAATCACAAAAAATCCAGTACCTTCATTTAACTTATATTAAAATTCTTTACTAACTTCATCAGATCATTTTCTTTGGCCATACATCCGCTATCAAGCCAATGTTCTTCCGCCCTATGTAAGACCTCTCCTAGCTTCTTGCCTTGATACCCAAGTTTCATGACCTCCTGGGACTTTAACGGGAATTTTGGTATTGAGAGTGTGCTTGAATCAATTTGCTCATTAAAATCACTTTGTTCTGCTTTGCTTTCTGTTGCATCCACAACTGCATCTTTTTTCAAAGTATCTTTCCCTATGATTCGCATCATTTCTTTATAGAGTTGATATCTTTCTATTCCATGATGATAAAGAATTCTTTTGCAGTATGAGCTGTGGGAGAGGGGATTTTCCACGTTGTGCTCAACATCACACTCAACAAGAAATATAAGATTATTAACCTCATTTCTGCTTAAGCGCCAGTTTTTCCCCAGAGCGATCACCTCATCTCTATGCCATTCATCCAGTTTTAGTACGGATCCAAGATTTACTATGGGATTGATTGTGGAAAACCTCATAGTTATTAGTTGGTTGTTTTTAATGTTCCTCAGGGGAAGATAGATTTTATCTAACACTCTTGTTTTCAACATCTGCATCAATATGAAGCCAGTACCGACTTGAACAAGCAGTTTCATCATCTCCCCCCGAATCCTTTCTTTAGAAATGTGCTGTAAAAGGCCAGCCATGCTGACAGCCGCATTAAATCCAGGGTTAGAGTTTTGTGCCAGATTCTCTTGTTTTTCTCGGTCCAAATTCTCTTGTTTTAGATTACCTATGCTTTTATGGTCATCGAATTCATTAGCCATTGACTCTATCGCATTAACAGGAACGAACATCGCAGAAAAGCGAAAATAACGCAATATTCTTAGGTGATCTTCTAAAATTCGTTGCTCTGGATTACCTATAAACTTTACTTTGCCATGATATAGATCATCTATACCGCCGAAATAGTCATATATTTTACCTCTTCCATCAAGGTATAAGGCATTCATAGTGAAGTCTCGCCTAGCTGCATCTTCTTGCCAAGAGCTACCAAATCGTACTTCTGCATGTCTACCATAGCAAGCAATATCAGTTCGTAATGTTGTTATCTCTATTTGCTTCCCGTCATATATAGCGGTTACTGTGCCGTGATCTATTCCTGTCGGGATAACTTTTATTCTTCTACTGCTCAGTCTTTCCATGACTTCATATGGTTTCAAAATGGTAGCTATGTCCAGGTCAGTTTTCATTGGCCGCAACTGGTCAAGTCTCCGTATCACATTCCTTACATATCCCCCAACCATCCTGGCATCATCAAGAATCTCAAGTAGCTCTATTATTAATGGCTCAATTGGTATCACTTTGTTTTAGTCACATCTCCACCATATTCACCGACTTTTCCTTTAATGCTGGAAAAAATCGCCAGAGCCTGGGCTATCATATTACTTGAATCACCGGCATTTGCT
>CAIOSF010000022.1 GCA_903860855.1 uncultured Alphaproteobacteria bacterium
GTCACTTGGCTACAAAGGATAAGGTATTGCTACTTACGACCTCCAATAGATACATTAAGCACAGTGACCAGCCTAAGTCCACCGCTCTGGCATATCAGATAGCCACTGCTCTGGGTGCGAAGGCTAAGGTCATAGAAATACCGCTTTTAACGATATATCCATGTGAAGGCAATGTAAGTGCTAAGGGAGGCAATAATTGCGGCGTAAAGGCATCCAAATTGCTTGATGAGAGCAAAAATCCTACGGGTCATATCCGTTGCTGGGCTTCCTACAACAATCCAGATGATGAGCTGTGGGTTGTAGCTAATGAAATACTTGCCTCCGATGCTGTGGTTTTCTTTGCATCGGTGAGGTGGGGGCAGGCTAACGGATATTATCAGAAGCTAATTGAGAGGCTGGACTGGCTGGAGAATAGATGGAGTTCTCTGGGTGAGGAAAATATCCTTGAAGGTAAGGATGCTGGCTTTATCTGTATCGGTCAGCAGTGGAACGGCTCTAACGTAGTAGCGACCCAGAAGGAAGTGCTTAAATTCTATGGCTTTAAAACGCCAAGTGTGTTGTTCGGCAACTGGCAATACACTACCAATGCTGACGATGAGACCCTATCATCATATAATGACTCCATACCAGCATTCGAAAAGATATTTGATATTAGCATGAAGAAATTCATCAAAGTGATATATAAACTCAGAGTTTACTTTGGTATATGATGCTTTGTCAGGCAGGCAAGAAGGATATACTGCCGAGCGATTGGTTTTCCTGCCTTCCCACGCTCAATATGTCGGTTAAGCCCTCAAGCAAAAGCCCCTACGAATTCGTAAGGGCTTTATTTATAGAAGGCGTAGCAAGGACAGGATTACATTGAGTTCATGGTGATGCGATACTCATCGGCAAGCTCTTTTAGCTTCTCTATCATCTTATTAGCTAAGTCGATGTTTTTTTCTGATAGATATACACCACGCATGATTTGGTTGAAGGTAGGTTTGGTGATTAAGTTCTTTATTGATTCGTAGAGTTCACCTCTCTGCGTTCTGGATATTTGACCATCCAGTTCCTTTATCTGTGCTAAAATCTCCTCTTTAGTCAGAGCTTCCTTAGTTGCAGTTTTACTCGGCATTGTAATTATTTTTTAAACAATAATGCAAATATATCCATTAAAAGGTAGAATACAAATAAAAAGAAAAAAAGAGTAAATTATTTGCAATTATGGTTTTTATGTTTTTTATTTGTGTCGAGATTAGAACTTTGCTCGATGAATAGGTAGTGACGGCTCTGCGAGTGTGCAGCGAAATTAAAAGCACCTGACTGATACTCAGGGTCACAGGTTGTCCAGTCAACCGTTATCTATTGTAGAGGGTTGCTTTTATCAGAATACGCCTTGAGATGTATGTACGTACAATGCATACAGTACCTACTTCGCAATTGGGTAGCTTGAGAAAGAGGGATATGTCAGTTAGGGGTTTCATTCCAACTGGGAATTGGACGGAGTTCTAGTCTTATTTTAAATAAAGGAAATGCCAAGCAAAAGAAGTAATAAAGACAAATCGGGAGCAGGAAATAAAATACCAGCCAGCACTACGGTAGCCAAGCCTGCCGTAAACACCAGTAAGGCATCGAATAAGAAGAGTGTGCCTATCAATCAGTCTGCACCAAAGAAAGTACCTACACCTCCCGTACCAGCCAATAAGAAAACAACCGCACCCAGAAAGCCGCCAGTAGCCAAGCTGCCTAAATCTAAGCTGGATGAAATAAAGCTCGACCTAAATAAAAGCCCAGAGATAAACCAGCTACCGAAGCCTAAGTTCAAGAGAGTTCGATTCTGGGAGAATGGTATAGAAATGTATTTGCAGGAAGGCAGAAAAGTCACTATATTTCAGCAGGACGATGGAGCATTCGTTATAGGAACTAAGAAGTCACTGGATAAGGATGAGGACTTCACTGACTTCATGCCAGTGAGTATAGACTTAGATACCAAGTGGGGTATGAGAGTTGCTTCCTGTAGGTTTGTATTGAGTAGAGAGGCTATCCTTGCTATAGGTATAGGATTGAATGAGCTGGTTAAATCGAAGGTGATAAAATGATGAGAGCTGTGAAGAAGTATCAGGTGTCTACTAGCTTCCTGCAAGCATTGATTACGTATGCAGCGGTCGATATTAAATTCATCATTGCACCTTTGAAAGTGCCGTATTCTTTGGGAGCTATGAGGGTCTGGTTTGTTGGCGTGAAGTTTCTGTCGCCATACATTAACAAGAAAAAAGTATTCAGCAGAGGTGTGGACGACTATTTTATTGTTGTTTTATTTTTTGTCATAATGCTATTGATGTTGTTACTTTGGTGGCTATATTCGTGAGGTATGGGAATAAAGGTGAAAGATTTTTTTGAGTCCCCAGTGAACATGGAGAATCTAGTATCGGTATCTGTCGATGGTAAGCCAGTGGAGTTATGGGATGAAATAGATACCCCAGTTAAGCGAGACCCTCCATATCATATTTGTCGATATTGTGACGTAGTTGCACTAGAGACCGACATGGAAGAGGTAAATGAAAAATGGTATTGCCTAGAGTGTAAAGATAAAATAGAAGAATGAGACCAGATGATTTTGACCCACAGAAAATAGTAGATACTTGTCAAGGCACATGTGATGAGACATTGCAAAGCGCACTTGATTGGCACTATCCAGACATGAAAGAGGAAGAGCTTACGAAAGAAGACCACTATTTCATCGAAAATCAAATCTTCATGTGTGAGCAATGCGGCTGGTGGTGTGAGGTGGGTATAGATGATGAGGATGGAGTTTGTGGCGAGTGCGTTGAGGATAATAGGGATTGATAAAAAATAAACACAAAAATATGGTGCAACTTTCAGGCTCATGTAATGGATTGAGAAAATTACTTCGCAAAATACTGGTGAGAATAATCATCGGCGTATTGGTTACATTCTCACTACAGATTATTCTGCTGCTTCTCATTGAGTATGTATTTCACATACATTTCGGTACACTATGGTTGACAATTCTTGGTGTCCTATATTTTGTGGCAGACGCTTATATCGTCAGCTTGTATTATTACATGAGAAATTTACAATGCAAGTAGTATAAATTGCGGATTATTTTAAAAGAAAAGTATGGCAAGGATTTTAGTTAATAGCAAAGTTTTTACTGAAACTGTAAGAAGTGCAATTCATGTAAACTCAAGTAGTATTGAGATTAAGGATGGATATATTGTTTTTTCAGAGACAGTAAAGCTAAGTGTCGAAAGGGTGGGTTCATACAATAAGGCAACCCATTACAGGAGTAATGTGACTAAGAAATATCTTGAAGATGTGGTATCCTTTATGCAGCAAATAGACGAGCAGCCTATTGTTATAGAGTTTACGGAATACATGCATACGGATATACATGAAAGCCCAGAGATGAACATTTTGTCAATTACAAAAAGGTTTAAATGAAAGTAGCGATAGGATATTTCCTTACCAACTTCAACTATCCGTTTTTTAAGTATACGGATAAACCTAAGCTAATACCTAATATTGCGAACTGGTGTGAATCGGTGAATAAGAATGGGATGAGTGCCATTGTATTTTTGGATGACGAGCAATACATGAGCCATGCAGTAACTACGAGATATGAAAGTATAAAATTTGAATACGTGGATTCAAGTGGCGGCATAAACCCTATGGATTACAGGTGGGTTTTGCTGAATCGGTTTCTGGAGTCTAGGACTGATATAGAGGCGTTCATCATGACCGATGTCGGTGACGCTATGTTCTTGAAAAACCCTTTTGATTTTATATTGGGAAAGGCTGGCTGTATTTATATCGGGGATGAGGAGACTCAAGTTAGCAACGGATGGATTTCGCAAAGGGTGAGCCTCATAAACAACGAAGAGTGTAGTCGGCTCTATGAGGCGATAAAGGATAATAAACTACTGAACTGCGGTATACTTGGTGGATACACAAAAGATGTGCAGCCATTGGTAAAGGCAGTCAGTGATAGATTACTTCTCTATAACTGTACCAGCGACACTGTGGAGATGGTTGTGTTTAACGAGATAATCTATACACAGCCTGAATTATGGAGAGTTTATCATGGCTTCCCGCTGAATACGGAGTTCTGGAAGTGGGATTGGAATAGTGAACATTGCTACATACAGCACAAGTAAATATGGAGAAAGAATTTTCACTAAATAATAACCCTCTGGCAGATGCCCAGAGAGAGCTTGAGGAACTAAGCATTGAGACCCGTACAGCAATCGCATTATTACGAAGGTAACGGGGGAAGAAGGGTATGGGTGTATTGTAGAATGGAAGAGTTGGTAAAAATCATCAAGGGTCTGCGAGGTAAGCCATTGAAGGTTGACTGGACGGAGTTTGAAGCACTAAAGGGTAAGGATAATGCGTGATTTGGAATTAGTTACAAGACCATGTAAGTGCTGTGGCGCACCGCTATCTGTTCATATGGAGCAATTACAAGTTCGCTACTGGTGTAGCTATTGTGGGAATGGTGTAGCCGAAATAAAGAAGGTGCGAGTCCCATATGTTTATGTTCCAAGAAATCGCAGACGTAGTAGGCGTGTAAGTAAAGAGTTATTATCTGTAAAGACATGGGCGTTTATGTGGCTTATACTTATAGCTCTTATGTCCCCATTTACTTTGTATTATTATTATCACATGTTTTGAACTACAGAAGGATGAACAAATAATCATTTCTCCCACGACTTGTGGATCCACTTCTTCGTGTTCAACCCCACGTAGCCGACCATGTAAGGTCTGCCGTCGGTGCCCTTGGCATCCGTACCGATTTTTTCGTAAAACGGTGAGATCCCTCGCCCGAGCGGCGTCCTCTCGTGCCCCGTGAAGTACTTGGGCTTGCATCCGTGCGGGACGTTGCTGCACAATGGCATTTTGATGGATGCGTCATATTATTTTTACAACGTGTACACCA
>CAIOSF010000023.1 GCA_903860855.1 uncultured Alphaproteobacteria bacterium
ATCACTTGGCCAGGCTCTACTTTATCACCTTGCTTTTTTAACCATTTAGCTATATTTCCTTCTGTCATGGTTGGGGAAAGAGCTGGCATCAAAATTTTTACTGGCATAGTTTTATTTGATAAATTCACTTGATTAGTGTTGGAGCAAAATTAATATGAAAACTACAGACAATGCAAGCTAGTTTATGAAAAATAGGACAATTCTTAATATGCCTGATGGAGAGCATAATAAGCGAGTAGATTCAACGCTTCACGATGATACACTTCGCAGATCCGAGGATTATCTGTTCATCCCATTGGATTCAGAGTCGAGATTAGAGCAAGCTGCAAGCACTAGGCAGGTATTGCTACACTCCTGTTGTGCCCCTTGTTCCGGTGAACTGATGGAGGCTATGTTGGAATCTGGGATAAGTATGACAATTTTTTTCTATAATCCCAACATTCATCCCAAGAAAGAATATGAGATAAGGAAAAATGAAAACATTCGTTTTGCCGAGAAGATGAAAATCAAATTTGTTGATGCTGATTATGATGTTCAGGATTGGTTTGGGCGAGCCAATGGTATGGAGAATGAGCCAGAGAGAGGTATTCGTTGTACCATGTGCTTCGATATGAGATTTGCACGAACAGCTCTATATGCCCATGAAAATGGTTTTAAGGTATTCACCAGCTCCCTTGGCATATCTCGTTGGAAAAATATGGATCAGATTAACGAATGCGGTGTTAGGGCAGCATCGCATTATGAAGGGATGGAATACTGGACGCATAATTGGCGTTTAGGGGGAGGAAGCGAAAGGATGTATCAGATTGCAAAAAGAGAGCAATTTTATAAGCAGGAGTATTGCGGCTGCATATATTCTCTCAGAGATAGTAATGCTTGGAGGATCGCGAAGGGAAGGGATCCCATAAAAATGGGAGAAGAATATTATGGCGAATAAGATGTCTCATGAGCCAGATGAAATTTTAACTCTGCTAACCGATAGGGGGGTGATCTCAGTGCAAGGCGAAGATGCGACCGAATTTCTGCAAAAGATTGTATCGCAGAATTTAAAGCCATCTGAAAATAAGACACATCTTCTTTATTCTCTGCTGTTAACACCTCAAGGCAAAGTTCTTTACGATTTTCTTCTTCATAAATGGGAAAACTCCTGGTTTATTGAATGCAATATAAATTTTATAGGTGAGATTCTTAGTTCTCTCCAAAGATATAAGTTGAGAACAAAAGTTAGCATTGAACCGGAGGATAAGCTGGTGGTTGGTACCAAGATGATGAGGGGGGATGGTGCGCAAATGCAGAGGATACAGGGACGTATAGAGAATGATGTTTGGGGCGTAGATGGTGAGTTATATCCAGATCCTCGTAGTTCCTCTTTACCATATCGTTCTATAGTGAGGATTGATAGTGATCACTATTTAGGAGAGAGGAATTCGAGCTATGTTGAGCATCTCATGGATCTCCATTACCAGCTCAAGTTGCCCATACTAGGCCATGACTTCCTCCCGGGCGAATACTTTCCATTTGATCTTGGGTTACATTATTTTAATGCGATATCAATGGATAAGGGTTGCTATATTGGTCAAGAAGTTATCACAAGAACACTGACAAGAGGTGCAGTGCGCAAAGCTGTCTATCGCTTGAAATTAGTGGAAGGATCATTTGCTGCCGATTCTATACCGCCACACATTCCCAAAGAATCTCATATTACTCATAACGAAAATGTATTTTTGTTTGGCAACGGTGCGGAGAGAGCGGTAGGTAAAATTTTAGGGATATATTCTGCGACAACATGTTTAGCCGTGCTTAGAGAGATTGGGGAAAAGAAAAGATTTCGTTTAGCAGATGGAATGGAGTTGGTGATAGATGAATGAGGAGAAGAAGTTATGCATCCACTGCAGCACAATGCTATTGCCGACGCAAGAGAGCTTCTGCTGCTTTGGTTGTAGAGCGGCCCATGAATTTATAAACAACCTAAATCTCGGTGATTATTATAAATTTTGCAAAGAGATCTATAATTCTATTCCTCCCAAGATTGAAGAGTTCGATAGTCATATAAACTATCGAGAATATTGTGAGGATGTTGATGAGAAGGATGAAATCGCGATAGATCATACAACAACTAATAATAAGCCCAACGAAGCTGTTAACTTGAATACCAAGATCTATAAGAAAATATTTCTCATGGTTGATGGCATTCACTGCGGATCATGCATTTGGTTGATTGAGACGGCTTTAGAGAGAATGAAGGGGATCCTATTCGCCCGCATCAATCTTTCAACTAGGAGGCTGAAGATTATCTGGCAGGATACTATCACACCAGATTTGGCCATAGTATCAGATTTCAGATTAAATAATAGCATAAGTGAGGATGGTGTAACAATTGAGGAGATAACTAGTACTATTAAAAAGCTAGGTTACCGCCCACTACCATACATAGCTAATCAACAGGAGGATCAAAGGAAAGAGTATCAGAGATACCTGCTAAAATGTCTGGCAATCGCAGGTTTCGTCTGGGGCCAGAACATGATGATCACGATGGCGATTTGGTCTGGCAACTGGACCAATGATTTTGGAGATTATACTCGTTATCTTTTAAATATATTTGCTCTGATGATTACAATACCGGGGATATGCTACTCGGCCATGCCGTTCTTCCGCTCGGCTTTACAAGCAGTCAAGCATGGACATAGCAACATGGATGTACCTATATCAGTATCAATTATTGTAATACTGATATTGAGCGCTCAGGAAATGATGCGCAATACCGTGATGACCTACTATGAGGCTGCTTCGAGCTTGGTTTTTGCCCTTCTCGCTGGTAGATATCTCGAATATAAAGTGAGGAACAAAGCGTTGCAATATGCTAGAAGTATGATCCTTAGCCAACCATCTTTTGTCTATATAGTTGAAAATAACGGGCACATTACACTGATATCAGCAAAAAAAGTGCAGCCTGGAGATGTAGTACTTGTCGCGAGCGGAGATAGAATAGGAGTTGATGGTGTGGTGATATCTGGCTTTAGCGAGGTCGATAATTCAATCATTACTGGCGAAAGCGTACCAATAACAGCAAAAATTGGTGATTATGTATGGGCTGGCTCAACGAATCTTGGCAATCCAATCAAGATAAGGGCGAGTAAAAGCGCGGGTAATACCATATTAGCCGAAATTATTGCTCTTATTGAAAAGGCTGAGCAAAATAAGGCTCGCTATCGTGGCGTAGCGGATAAAGTTGCCAGCCTTTATACTCCCATTGTGTTTATTGCTTCTATGGCAACCTGTATAGTATGGATGATTCTTGGGGCATCTATCCTTGATAGCGTTAGGAATGCCATGTCGGTCATGATCATAACCTGTCCTTGCGCTATGGGTTTGGCCGTTCCTATGGTTCAGATAATCATATCAAATAATCTAATGAAGAGGGGTATTCTGATAAAGACATCTCAAGGTTTAGAAAGATTGGCAGAGGTTGATACCATCATTTTTGATAAAACAGGTACATTAACCTATGGTAGGATGAACTTTATCAACGGGGAGGTAGTACCAGCTGAACTGACGCCATGTTTATTAGCTTTGGCTGGTAGTAGCAGACATCCTGTCTGTAAGGCCATCGTTAGGTGTTTAGCCGAAAGTGGTATTACTGGCGATAGTATTGTGTTGGATGGAGTGAAGGAAGAGAGCGGTATGGGTATTAGCGCTATGATAGATGTTAGAGCAGTGAAGGGTGGCTATTGTGATGGCGTGAGCAAGTATGGTATAGGAAGCGTTAATATTAGTTTATATAGGCCAAATGCTTCTATCATGCACACTGCAGAAGGGGAGGAATATAGCATGGCAAATTCTTATGAGAAACAGGCTAAGCAGATGGATTTAGAAGAGATATCTGGCGCGAGATCTATCGAGAGCGTAAGTTTCACCGAGACTATTTTTACTTATGGTGATCAGCACTATAGATTATTTTTTAGCGATAAACTCAGGGATGATGCAAAAGATATGATCAAATCTCTGCGCACCCAGGGCTACAATAGATTTGCCATTATATCGGGAGATAGCAAGGCCAGCGTTGAGCAGACCGGAGCAGCTTTGAGTATAGATGAGTTATACTGGCGTATGATGCCGAAGCAGAAACATGATTTCATTGCAAAGCTACAGGGGGGATATGAAGATATAGATGAAGACAAAGAGAGGAAAAACAAGGGTAGAGTACAAAGCAAGTATATGGATGGAATAGAAAAACCTCAGGCTAAGGCAAAAGCGCATAATGTCCTTATGGTAGGAGATGGTCTAAATGACTCAGCTGCTCTGAAAATTGCTCATGCTTCTATTTCTCTTGCCACCGCTATCGAGATATCGCAGAATCAGGCTGATGTTTTGGTGCAAAACTCTATATCCCATGTTGCCCTGGTATTGTTGCAGGCAAAGAAGGGAGTAAGGTTAATCAAGCAAAACTTCATTATTTCTGCTCTGTACAATGTTATTAGCATACCGATAGCTGCTATGGGTATGACGACTCCTGTCTATGCTGCTGTTTTTATGGCTGTCTCGTCGGTGTTGGTAATAATGAATGCGTTAAGAGGGAATAGTTGAAAAGTGGGAATCAGTAGAGGGATATACGTTATAACGAAGGATCAATAAGATCCATTTTTTTTGTTGCAATTGCTTTTCTGATCCCCCTCATTAGATCTTGGTAATAATATAGATTATGAGTGGTCATCAGCATGGCGCCAATAATTTCCTTAGATCGAGTGCAGTGGTGTAGATAGGCGCGGCTATAGTGTTGACAGGTATAACATTCGCATTTGTGGTCAAGTGGCGTTATATCATCAGCATATTGAGCATTGCGTATGTTAATCGCACCAATTCTTGTAAAAGCCTGTCCATTCCTGCCAGAGCGAGTTGGTAGGACGCAGTCAAACATGTCAATTCCTCTTCGTACTGCCCCTATGATGTCGCTTGGTTTTCCAACTCCCATTAGATAGCGTGGTTTATCATTAGGTAGAAGGGAAGTTGTATATTCAAGTATCTCAAACATCACATCTTGAGTTTCACCTACAGCTAGTCCGCCCACAGCATAACCATCAAACCCTATATTAACTAATTCTCGACTAGATCTAGTTCGAAGGTCTTGGTGAGTCCCTCCTTGTACTATAGCGAATAGTTTATGGCCGAGACGTTCTGTATATGAGTTTTTCGATCTAGTTGCCCATCGCAGGGATAGCTC
>CAIOSF010000024.1 GCA_903860855.1 uncultured Alphaproteobacteria bacterium
GCGCTCGCTTTGGAACGAGCAATATAGTCGCTTGTTTTCCTTATAGGTGATCTGGGATTAAATTTCAAGCGAAATTTTACTGAATGACACTATTATTGCGATAAAATTTCACTTTTCTTTTCTTCAAAGGGGCTGGCGTCATAAAATAGCTCGATTTTAGAGATAAGCCGATCTGTAAATTCCATGAGTACTGCTGCCCTGAATTTACCAATAGGGGCTGGAACGACCATATCGTAGGCGAACATGATCTGATCACCGGCTGCAAAACGTGACCTGATTTGGATATCCTGCAATATGCCACCAAAGTTTTTCACAGCTGTGACAACAGCATCTTTGCCCTGCATTTCTGCAAGTGGTCCGATGAAATGCACATTATCATGCAAATAGCTCGTCATCTTATCAAAGTCTTTTGCAAGCATGGCGTTGTAATAGTTTTCCGCAGACTTTAAGTTATTATCACTTTCAGAATTTGTTGTATTCATATCGAACTCCTATTATATTATAAGCACACTGATAATATAATGTAAGGGTGCTGATATGTCAATCTCTAAAGAAATAAATGTCGCAGGCTTATTAGGTTATAAACTAAAACAGACGCAACATAGCTTACGCCTTCGCATGGACGAAGCTTTAAGAACCCTTGATCTGACAACGCCACAATATGCTGTCCTGGCGCAATTAGAGCTCAGGCCTGGCATATCTAATGCAGCACTTGCACGGTCTGCATTTATCACCGCTCAAACCATGCATGGTATCGTCTCTAATTTAGAAAAAAGGCACCTAGTAAAAAGAAAAAGCGATCCGCAGCACGGTAGGGTTTTGTGCACAGAATTAACAAAACAAGGCATGAAAGTTGTTCAGCAAGCTCATAACATGATATGCGCTGTTGAATCTCGTATGCTAGCTACGGTAAGCGCGGAGCATCAGGTACTTCTTGAAAAACTGCTTCTTGAGTGTTTTAACAATTTGCAGTAGTGAGAATATGGATTAGGGGCTATTCTTATCCGCCTGACAAGCTCTCTCTATTGCACCATTCGGCAGAAAAACAGGTTGCAAGTGTTCAAAGCATTGCATACGATCGTCACCACCTTCATCAGACAAAAATATGTATTCACAATAGTCGCCGATGTCCTGAATAATGCGTTCAAAGCGGTAATAGGCGAGTACATCATGATTGATTTCTGTTTGGCCGTAACCTTTATAAAAAAGCGATTCCTCTTCGGCGGCTGTCAGCCCACTATCCCAAATACCAGCGCCGATAAACATCAAATCACGCTCGACGGGGGCAAAGATGAGCGTATCCCAGTCAACAATATAAAGGGCGTCTTCTTTATCAACAATCAGGTTCCAGCCATGCATATCGGCGTGGCATAAAATATATTCGAGGGGCTGTGTTTGGATCGTAATCGCAAGCTCTTCAGCGCGCTCAACCAGTTTAAGTATTTCGCTACTTTTGGATTTCAGGAACAGTGCCATTTTTACAGCAACAGGCTCTTCAAAAACCTCACTTCCAATGCGCATAAGAAATGCTTTGACGGTCTCGCGCCATTTAGAAGAGAAGGTCTCTCGTGGCACACCTTTTGTTATTGATGCGGGAATATCAACGCTATGAAGATTTTTAATGGTCGTCCCAAATTGGGCCCACTGATCTTCTGATAGTTTAGCTTCCACACCATTATGCCCCTCCACATAAGGGTAGAGAATTGCCTTGAAGGATTCCAAGCTTGTCCAAAGTTGCCCTGTTTTGGTTGCAAGAGGATGGATCACTTGTTTGATACCCAGATCAGCCAAGTATTTTGGAACTGAGACCGAAGCCTCTAAAAACTTACCGCTTCTTAATTTAAGAAAGTGGTCTGCTTCGTCAGTGGTTGTCACGCGATAAACAGCTGTGTTGAAATCAGC
>CAIOSF010000025.1 GCA_903860855.1 uncultured Alphaproteobacteria bacterium
ATCGAGAACGACTCGCGCCATTTTGCCGTTTTGGCATTCGGCCATTTGCGCTAATAGTTGTTTCTCAACTTCTTCCCAAGGAAAGCACAAGTCCTTTGATTGGTTGGCGCGATTGGGTTCTTGAAAACCTTGAGGCCAGTGTTCCATGAACATCGGCTCCAGCATTTGCACTAAAGGAACGTCCAGAAAATCGATCCAGTAAGCGTCAGTAGGACCGTCGTTGGCGTGGCCGTGCCACATATTGCCGAGCGTGAGGACGACGTCATTTTTTTTCATATCCAAGCGCTCACCATTCACAACGGTATACACGTCGGAACCGGCCTCTAAAACAAGGCGTAACGCATTGGGCGAATGACGATGGGAGCGGGCCCGCTCACCAGGGCAGATCATCTGGTAAGCGCTCACAAGTGTTCGCAAAGTCGCGTAGTGGTTGCCTTCAACCGGGTTGACCAAGAATAAATTACGACGCTCCGCAAGATCGGTGGATATCAGTCCTGCTGCCGCGTCCAATCCCGCCTGAGCTTCTGCCCATTTCCAATGGGTGGATTTAAAACTCACGCGTGGCTCCCTCCAGAGCGATGCTTCCTTCTTATTCCATCCAGCACGCATTGCGAGACTTGCAAATTCAGGGTTAAGACCGTCCAGGCCAGCAGAGAGATCGAATTTTTTCAGGGTCATATGTTACTAATATATTTGTATCTAGAAAGTCACGGGTTAAGAAGCGACGTCGACGGCCATTGAAGGCGGAACCGAAATAACTTTTTGCTGAAGCATTTGGCGTAGGTGAGAAGAAAACGGGGGACTTGAAGATCGTATGGTCAAGAAGTTTTAGCGACACATGTTTATATTCTATTCTCTCTTTATTGAGATCTATTCTTACTTCCTTTGCCGTAGCATGCCAAAGCGGGAGGTTGTCCCTCTCACAGTAGAGGCATGGGGTCGCTATGACATCTTGTGCAAATACAAGGTTATCGTTTGGTTTGCATATAGAGGTCGCATTTACCTGTATTCTATCGCGATAGATATTAGATCTTGTTTGTAGTAGTAACCCTTGCCAATTTTCATAATTGATATCAGCGAGTTCGGCATAGTAGTGATTTTTCTCCTGCTGGTCGAAGATTACTACATTCTCTGTGGCAATAATTTGTTTATCTTTCTTACGCAAAACCATCTTGCCAGAGCTGAGATCGTAATTTTTGTATTTGAAATGAACATTGCCGCTGGCTATGATCGAGTCTTCTTCGTAAAAGATTTTATCAGCTTCTATAGTCATGCCACCCGGAGGTGATGTTTTGCTACCTTGTATATCGTTATCGGCGGCTATCGCTTCACCGCTTGAGAGAGAGAGTATTATTATAATACCGAGTCCCAGATAAAACAATGAAGGGAGATATGAGCGCAATATGGCAGCGATGATGCGGTTATTTAAAGTCGAATCTATCGCGATAATCGTCCGCCATGCCGGTGGCATTGGCCGATCAAATCGTACTGCAAATCTTGTCATTCTGCTGTTGAGTGTTTTTGGTTTATTTTCCAGTTGGTTTCATGTCCCACAAATCTTCTATCCGATATAGGTCGCGGGCCTCATGCTGGAAAATATGAACGATAACTCCTCCAAAATCTATTAATACCCACTGGCCAGTTTCCATACCTTCCATGCCTACACCTCTAGGGATTTCTTCCCTTTTTATATCAATTAGTTTATTGGCGATGGATGTGACGTGTCGAGATGAGCGACCAGTTGCTACTACCATATAGAAGGCTATATCAGTTCTGTCTTCGAGATCGATTGTGATGATATCTGAGGCTTTGTCTTCATCGAGCTGGTTTGCTATTTGCTCTGCCACCATCTTGTATTTGGCTTTATCAAACTTATCGATCATATAGTTCATTTTTAGTGTATATCAGCAATCTGTAACACAAAAACAAGCAAAGTAAATATCTAAAGTAAGTTAGCCGAATCTAAATTGTGAATAATGGGCAAATGGACTCTTAGGGCAACTGGTTATGTTGGGGGAGGATTGTCTTATATTGAGCTATTATACTATTGTGCGATCATTGCATAAGGCGAATGAGTAGGTCTGAGTGATATTGGGATATTATGATCAGCTATACAGCGGCAGTTTGTATATTTCTCCTGGGTTACCGGTCGGTGGAGGATAGCGCTTGTCGAATATCTTTCCGTTGTTTGCGGCGTGGCTTGATCTTACCTTGCTATCGTGACATGTGCAACAGATATAGAGATTTGGGTCTTTGTAGGTGTCGGGAGGTGAGGTTTTGGAAAATTTGGTGTATCCGATGCGGCCGTCGTAGTTGGGGTAATGTGAGGATGGCGTTGTTGAATTGAGTTTTCCAGAATTCCTTGTCTTTCTCGATAATGCCTTGTATTTTAGGGTTGAATGAGTTTTAGTGTCTCATATTTCTCTACTTCCTCAAGCCTCTTAATCCTGCTTTTTTTATCAAAAAACATATTGAAATACTTTCTAATTTGCCTATCTAAATCAGCATTCCTTGTGTTCATCGCTAACGATGGTCCAAATTCATAATCAAATGCTAAAATATCCAATACCAGATCATCTTCTGGCACTTTGGTTTTTATTATTTCGAGATATTGCTTTTGTTTCTTTTTGAGAAAACTGGATATTATATTCTCATCAGAAAAGCCTATAATCCTCAATCTAGACCTAAAATGGTTACAAATAAGTGAATGCCTATACTCATCTTTGATGTTATATGGTGATCCCCATCTTCTCCACTCATCCTGCAGGATACCCATGACGGTATCTCCAACTTGCAGCAGCAGAGCGATGACGCATAGTGCTAGAATAATATATACTCTTGTCTTATACCATCTCCAAACCCTCTTTAGGTTTCATAACTAGCACTTGTTAGCCTTTGACCATATGAAATTTCCGCATCTTTATATAATCTATCTGTATAATTGGCTATAGGAAGTTTCGCATACTATACGGAAGCTAGACAATAGCGTTAGGTGGTTTACTGCTAACTTATTCAATTCTCTGTAATTTTTTGTAAAGTCCACACAATAGGACTTGTTTGGTAATATGCCGAAGTATACAATAAAGGGTAATGTATTTAACATGTGGATGAGCTGGCTATTATGATATATGATTTTATAAGCGCGACTGAAGCAGCTGCCATAGCAGCCTATCTTTGGGCTGGCATGGGAGATGAGAAGGCGGCGGACAAGGCGGCGGTTGAAGCCATGCGCATGCAACTTAATACAATGGCTATTGATGGTATTGTGGTTGTAGGGGAGGGGGAGAGGGACCGTGCTCCTATGCTGTATATAGGAGAGAGGGTCGGTAGAGGAGGTAAGAGGGTTGAGATTGCCGTTGACCCTCTTGAAGGCACAACTCTTTGTGCGCGAGGGCTTGAAAATGCCATAGTTGTCATGGCTGTTGCCATGAACGGCAGTAGTTTTCTGAAGACGCCCGATGTTTATATGAATAAAATAGCTGTAGGAGCTGAAGTGCCTAAAGAAGCAATAGATTTGGATGTGAGTGTTGCTGCCAACTTGAACAATATAGCCGATGCTAAAGGTTGCAATGTTGGTGAATTGTATGTTTCTGTATTAAAGAGGGACAGGCATGCGAGCTTGATAGAAGAGATCCATCGGGCAGGGGCTAGGGTGCATCTAATAGATGACTGTGATGTCGAAGCCTCAATTAATACTTGTATGACCGAGAGTCGAGTGAACGTATATATGGGTATTGGTGGGGCACCAGAAGGCATTCTTGCCGCCGCTGCGATCAAGCCTCTCGGCGGACAATTCAAGGCTAGACTGATTTTTAGCAATGATGATGAAAGAGAGAGGGCGTCCCGCATGGGCATATCTGATTTTAATAGGCAATACAGTATCGAAGAGTTGGCTATTGGTAACGAAATAGTATTCATTGCCACAGGGGTTACGGGCGGACCTTTTATTCCCGGTATAGAGGTATTGGATAAAAAGGTTAGAAAATTCACTAGCACATCAATTTTGATCTCAACAAAAGACAAAACAATA
>CAIOSF010000026.1 GCA_903860855.1 uncultured Alphaproteobacteria bacterium
TGGTCTCAATAGGTCTCGTCCCCGTGTAGCCATAGTTGATGATGATGATGAAATAAGGTCGTTGTTAGCTAAATTTCTCTCCATTAATAATTATGAAATCAGTACAGCTAAAAATACCAGCGATCTCCATCTCCTGCTCAAGACATTAGAGTTCGATATAATAATTCTAGATATTATGCTCCCAAAAGAAAGCGGTATAACCTACCTCATCAACAATAGGGCAAACCTCAAAATGCCAGTGGTTATCTTAACGGCCATGGGAACAGCTGATGATAGAATAAATAGTTTAGCTATAGGAGCAGATGAGTATATATCCAAACCATTTGAGCCAAGAGAACTATTATCGCGGCTAAACGCCCTGGTAACCCAAAGAAAGACACGGCTGTAATACCAAAAAGCCTTAGGATTCAAAGTCCAGAAGATTATTTTGCAAACTCTCACCTAACGTCCCGAGATATTCTCCTTAAAATAGTAATTGACAATTTAAAGCATAGTAATTTAAGTTATTACCTGTATTAAGAAAGACGAGCTCAGCAGGACTACCATGAAAAACACAATCACAACCGACATAACAGACAGCAAAAGAATGCTAGAAGTTAACAATATTATTCAAGCAATAGTAGAAAAGAATGGCATTAATCAAGACATTAATGAATGGATAAAATCCTTAAATGTCGTTGCTATAGAGAATCTCAGCAGTACTATAGCTGGAAGCAAGTCATTCAATAACCAAAAGAAATCTGACTTCCTCCAGCAACTCATTGATGCGACAAATAATTATCCCGATGCAGCCCGGAAGTGCATAGCAAGATCTATCGGTGCTGAAATGGATAAAAGCTTTAGTAATAAACTTATCTCATATATCATCGATAAGATGTCGGACGCTCCAATGCTAGGCGATATGGTAATCGTCAAACTTGTGGGAGACAAGGCATATGAAACTTTGAATACCTCAGAAGTAATAAGCAAAATTACAGATATAAGTGTATTAAAAAAAATAGCTAGATCATGCTTATTAACCTCTGATATAACCTTGAAAAATGAGTGCATAGAAGCTGTATTAGCAAAAAAAGAACTAGCGCTTTTTGAGATACTCGCTTCTGATATTGCAATGCTCAGTGCGATTGATCCAGCCCTGCAGGGCTTCTTGCATCATATTGTACGAGAGGCTGATGGCAATGGCAATTTACTCAAGTATCTCGCATTCGCAGTATTTCTTAATAAGGATAACCTTCTATCATCAGAGAGCCGAGCGGCATTACTACAACATCCGTCATTTTTAAAATCAGGTTATGTACTGCTTGATTCTATTGCAAAAGAAACAGCAGATAGCACATTGATCATTCCAAATGATAAAGTCAATTTGCTGTTGGAAATAGCGATGATCCTTCGCGATAATAGGATAGAAATTCATGATCGCATCGTAGATGATATGAAAACGGCAGTCAATCAAATTGCCACAGACGCGGCTTTTCTGGATACTCTGCATAAAATACGTATAGCCAGCAATGATGCTGATACTCTATGTGCAGATCAAATTGGGATTATAATATGTCCCACTTAAAATCATTAGAAGCTCTAAAAGGGGCTACATCTCTCATACTAAACAGTAAATTGAACGCAAGAGATAAGATAGAGTCACTATCTTACATCAATCAAACATCATTATATCCAACAATGAAAGAGATTATAACGGACAGTTTCTTTGATTGCTTCAAAAGAGAGGATGGTAATGTAACGTTTGATCCTTCCAATATGGATATGATGCTAGCATTCCATGCAGATGATTCCAAAAAACTGATTGAATTATTGGAGAAATTACCAGTATTAGGTAAAAAAATTGTTAACAAGTTTAATACAATTTCATCACCCACTAAAAGTCCCAATAAGAACAATAAGGGAAAAAGCATATTCTTCCAAAATCAAACATCAACAAAAGATTGCATCCTCATGTTTCTGAATGGGGGAAAGACCATTGGGAAGATGAATGATATCTTTGATGAAATAATAAAAGGCTTAGTTGATGTTATTGATAACGCTGCTAGAAGCAACAGAAACAAGGAATCCATAGCCTTCATGATCGATTGGGAACCAAACGATCATGAGCTTGGAAGGATAGCAAATAAATATATAGGAAAATAACGTAATCGACGGAGATATTATCAGCGCAGATGACAAAACTTCTCTCTTACTGAAGGTTATGCATAAATCCAAAAATAAAGATCTACTACTGTATCTTGCTGATATTTTATGTACAATTGTAAGTGGCAAAGATACGAGAAGAGATACAAGGATCATCTTAGATATTGCAAGATAATATAGCGCCTAAGAGTGAAATATGTGCCGAGTTGAAAGAGAAAATCTTTGTGAAGATTATAAATTCTGGTAGCAAAGGGATAAATTCATGCCTTGCTCATGTTATAATGTCAACTAGCGATGAAATGAAGTTTGAAGTCAAGAGCAAGCTCATTCACATGATGATAACTAAAATCTATATGGAGGAACCACCATGCTTCCTAGGTATACCACCTAAGATTAAAGTCTCTGTGGAACAAGACTCTCACTTTATTGGTATACCATATAATTTTATAGATATTATTAGTACAAGTAATAAGATTCAAGATGAAGATAAGCTAAAGTTGCTCTCTCAACTTAAGAAGTTGAATATTGGTGACGAATTAAATTTGGATATTACTCACGAGTTAAATAAGCAAATCATAAGCGGTGAGGCTTATGTAGATAAAAGGATGTTGAGTATAAATGAACGTCAATCTTCTATTGAGTTAAACACTTATTATAATGCCACCACAAAAGAAAATAAAGCAATAAACTTGAAAATAAACAAAAACAGTTCGCCTGCAGCATTTGAGAAAATCGCTGATCAATCTCACAATAAGTTAGATCTTGTCCTCGCTCGCAAAGTAATGATACAAACTCTACAAAATAACTTGGATTGGGATAAACAGAGAGAAATATTATAGTTATATACCAAGAAAGGAACTAACTTCAGTCTTTAAAGATTTTCTAGGAGAACAATTCATTACGTCATTTGCAAGATGCAATGACACTATCAAGGTATATGGTAATAACGAAAGCAAACTTGAAAATCACCTCCGATCCATTAATTCCCCAAGACAAAAGAATATCATGGCACAGATGGACGAGATTAAAGAATCTCTGCAAAATGATTTCAATGCAATGCCGCTTGGAAGAAGGATGGAATTGCTCAAAGGAGATGATGTGCATCAATGCATCATATCGTTCATGAAGCAAAAAAATATCCTACAGAAAATATGTGATTTTATTTTGAAGCTAATAAATCAAGCATTGAGCCTAGTGACAGATAAAAAACTCACAGTGGGAGCAAGTGACGAACAGAAGAAGTCCTGGACTGAATCTGTCATAGCCAGCAGAGCTTTGAATGAGATACATGAGAGCAAAAAAACAAGATAAGCAAAAATCACTAGGCAATACCAAGTTGCCACATGAAATGGACGGAGTCAAATGCAATAGACAAGCCGCAGGTGCAGTCAAATTAAGTAACGCAATGAGAGCTATAATGTATAGGCTGTGGATCCCATGGGGGATATGACGGCGTACCTCGGGAGAGGCCCCCCCCTGCTGCGGAGCGCTTCGTCGCACAGCACTGTCGAGTGAAGCAGCAGTAGTTAAAAGCGGGAACTGGTATAACTCACTTTACCCCGGTTTTGGATAAGGGGTCAAAAGGCAAGGCCACATAACTATAGGTCATCCGCTCTATCTATAGTTTTTTCGCCTATTATTAGGTCATCTACATACCCTGCCCTACATCTTCACCATCTTAGGAACAGCCAGCTTGCTTCATCACCTGAGCTGCATTCCTTTTTACCGTATTGCTAGCATTCGGGAAACTAACTTTCAATTTTCCTAACGTACTACAAGCCTCTTGCCTTTTATTTAGCTTTAATAAAGCTTTGCCCAAACCAAGAAGATTATCAGGAGCCCTACCACCACTAGGATTAGCCTTATATCCATTCAGATATTGAACAGCAGCAGTATCATAATCGCCGTTATTTGCATAAGCTTCAGCCATCCAGTAATAGGCATTGCCGACAAGAGCGTGTTTTGGATTTTGCGTAATGAACTTGTCGAAAGCTTTCACAGCCTTTATATAACTACCACCCACAGGCACAGCTCTCAGCAAAGTGTAAGCATCCTGATACTGCTCTTCTGGACTTTTAGCTTTAGCTAACTTACTATCCGAGCTATTTGCACCACCATTCGCGCTATTAGCTGTATCGCTTCCACTATAGGCTCCGCTTGCGCTATCACTCTCTTGTCTATCCTCGAGATAATCGTCAACAGCATCAAGAGCCCCATCAATGGAGGCATCCCTTCCAGCTGATTTATTCTTTTCAAGCTGAGTGATGCGATAATCCAAGTCGGCAACGATCTGAGATGTTTTTTCCTTTAGGCGAGCATCACTATACTGTAATTTCTCTATTTCAGATCTCAGAGATTTAAATTGTTCTGTAATCTCATCGGCATTCAGATTGGCAATACTTTGAGAAGACGAGCTACCACCCTTCTCCCCACCCACAACAGCACTGTTGTAAGCATACTTCTGCAAAGCACTTAAGTTCCTCTCTAAAGCATCCAATCTGGCTGTCATAGCATTATCAGTAACCTTGGGACGAGTACCATCATCAGCAGCGCTGGCAACAGCTAACCCACCTAACGATGATAATAATAAAAATAGTAATGGTGCGGCTGATCGCACAGCTTTTCTCCAAAGAACATATTAGCTATACAAGTTATGCCACATGATAGGAAAATCAAGCAAAATTTAGTGGTGAATTTTAGTACTACACCTATTGTTTGGCCCATTATAACAGCATATATGATGAA
>CAIOSF010000027.1 GCA_903860855.1 uncultured Alphaproteobacteria bacterium
CAGTTGATTATTTAATACTTATATAGCTTTTATATTAAGTAAAGCCATTTAGCATCATTTGATATAAAAAATATCTGATTGCTAATTTGGCTTTTTTTATTTTATACCTTGGTAGAAATGGCGACACAAAACAGCTGGCTGATGAAGCTATATAATGTCATCATACGAGTCGGTCGACTATTACATGATCTGACAATCAAATTGGGCCTCTTCCTAGATGATGATGTCGCCATTCGATCATCCAAGTATAGTATCTTCACTATATTTATATTGATTACACAGCTAGCCCCACTGTTTTTGGATCTTTATTTTCCCAATGCAATTTACATTAACATTATAGCATCAGCTTTGGCTCTGGTGATTTATTTTGTTGATTATTTACCTAAGAGCGCCAGGAAATTCTTTCCTTTCTATTGGTATTTCGCCCTATGGTTTTGCCTTGCATTCATTCCTGGCTATAATATTGTAGCCTATGCAGTCAACAAGAAATCAATGTTGTTATTTAGCTCTTCTGCATCATTGCTACTGTTATTGCTATTAATCAATTGGCTAACCTTCCTGCTCATATCAACTTCTGGCTTAATCATGGGAGCTTTAGGGTATTTTTGGAGTTACCGTGACACCCCCGCCTTTCCTATTGATGAAGCTGAATCCATTTATCTCATATTATGGCTGTATATTATAGTGTTCATTTCTAGTGTCTTTATCAGGATAAATAGCAATGATAAAACGAGGAGAGAACAATTACATCACAAAAATTTATTTGGCAGTACCGTTGCTCATGAAATATTGTCTCCTCTTGCAACTATAAAAGATAGTTATAATAGCATTCTCTGAGTTAATTCAGTTGGATGTAGGAATCAGGTCGGATCAGAGTGTAGTAGTTCATTTAAGAAATGGAGATTTAAAATTAATTAATGTTTATATAAAGGATCATGTAGAGCAAATCTTAATGAAAAATAAAATAATTGCGCATCATGAAGGCAGTAGTATTTCCGACTTTCTGAGTGAGGTTATATCTAGTTATAACAAGCTAAATAATCTTAAGCCGTCTATATCAGTATCGGTACAGCACGATTTTATCTTCCATGGATCAAAACAACTTCTGAAACGTATTATATAATAACCTGCTACAAAACTCCTATAAACATGCTGGCAAAGGAGCAACATCCTACATCACCGTAGAAGATCACAAGATAATATTTGCAGATGATGGAAGTGGTGTTGATAGTAAAAACATAGAGAGCATATTTCAACCGTTTTTCACCGCAAATCAACAGATAGGATACGGTATAGGCCTGGCATTTTGCCAAGTTGCCATGGATCATATGGGGGGGCCATCTCTGCACCCCCGACGTTGGTAAAAATAAGGCGGGGAAAGGCGCATGTTTTATTTTAACCTTTCCTTATTATTAGATTATCAGTTTGGGATTAATTTGAATCTTGGTTCGCATCCACGACAATAGAAAAGCTAGTTAGCTTTTCTATTGCAAATCAACTACTGATTGATTTATACTCATATTTCTCCCCTATTGGCAGAGTAATTAGAGTCCTTATTATGCAAAGCAACATGCAGTAATTCATGTACAACATTATCAATAACTCAACTGAAATATTCACTGCCTCACAACTTGAAACTTTTGATGCATTAAGTGAAACAGAGCAGTACCAGGTAGAAAGCGTCATTCAGTGCGCATCCAGCATGTTGTTGATGAATCTCTCATACCAATCTGCAATACAGTTATCTTCCCGTTATGTACTGGGCGTCTCAGCAAAGTTTGAGTTCGCAGTCTTTGCTTGGATATATGGCAAACAATATACCATATTGGAATGCAACGACGATCCCCCTATCTCGAATGATGAACCAGCTTATTAACGATCCAACAAACTATCCTTACTCTGCAGAGCAAACACAGATGTGGGCATTGCTAGAAAGCACGATGATGAACGCTGGCGTAGCGATATACGATCTAACTGACGATATTTACTATGGGCCTCCTGGATTTTATGCAACTACAGCTGGTGGAATCTTTGAAGGCCAATATGGTTTAAACAATGATCAAGTCGTTGCTACTACTCTGTATGGCTTGGCCGCTGCGAACGTGATTGAGTGCTTTGCCAACCCTACATCGGCGAACGCCTTATTGAGTACCGAGGCTCCAATAAATGCGGCGAATCCAACTATTTATTATGTAAATTTTCTTAATTCACTAGGGGGACAAGAGCTTATGGGATTTTCTTTAGATCCCGGTCAGTTTGCCCCTACCATCAATATACAATCCATGGCTTCTGCAATGTACTTAGCCTATACTGGGGCAATCAATAACTTGAATATTAATACTCTCGTCAATAGTTTTATTGGGACTAATAGCGGTCTTAGCCCAAGTCAAGAAGCTACTGTTGGTAATTTACTCAATATGTTTCTTGAAATGATCAATGTGATTGGGAATAACAATATTTACCCTTTGCTCCAACTGAGTAGTATATATGATAAACTTGTGAATGATCCAGTCGATTTATCTCACGGCACCCTTTATGGAGTCAATTTGTTATATCAAGGATCGTCAACTCAACGAGTATGGGGTGGATGGTGCAGCGTGTATGCCTCTACGCGAATGGTCAGTTTGGAGGGAGCGTTACAAATGCATATAATCAACAAACTTCTTGTGGATCACAAGAGGCTATCCAGAACGCTCAGGCCACTGTTTAATGAAGACAATACTTTTTTGGGTGAAGCAGATTATGATACATTCGCTGATTGTTCCCTAGACGTATACAATTTACAGGCAGCACAGCAGCAGCTAGCTTACGCCCAAGCCTGCGCAACATATGCTTCCTATGATACAGATGTAGAAGAATGCGGAGGAATTTTTAACGCTCAACCTGGTCATCAATATATAATGTATTACGATAGTAATAACTTCGTCAATAGCTATACAGACCTTATAACCAGCGTATCGGCAGACAGCTATCTATTAACTTCAACAGGAAGTATAGTATCAGGGAGCTGGACTAACAAGTAATCCCAATGCAATCAGTCTTTATAATAGAATCATCGCCGTTTTTAATCCAACCTATACACAGCAAACCTACGATTTGTCATTAAACCAGGGAATGACCATGGATATTGCAGCTCAAGCAAATGCCTTTCAGCAGCAATTTTCTTCTACTATTATTAGTGCATTGCTAACTCAAATCAGCAGTCAGCTAGATACTATTAACCAAAACTTGATCAGTATCAACAACCAATTAATAGCAGAGAATCAACAGATGAGCCAAGAGAGTAGTACCATCCTCCCATCATAAATTGCGAATTCTTTGAATGGTATTGTATCGGCTGTTGGAGGTGATGAGGATTTAGAGGGAGACCTGGATTTAGTTGTGAATATCGCTGAGTTGTTTGCTCTATAGCATCTTATTTATATAACGCCAACTTTATATATACATCATCAATAAATTCCCTCATCCAAAACTGGGATGCTTTGCATTTTCTGTCAATAATACATGCATTAATGTAGACTTATTAATATGACTCTTTTTTTAATATCACTCGGTTTCAGATAATGAATATAAGTTTCCATTTTCATCATGATACCGTACGATATCCATAAGAACGTTATGAAAAGCGTGAAATATCAACAAAA
>CAIOSF010000028.1 GCA_903860855.1 uncultured Alphaproteobacteria bacterium
CGATGATGTCTTTGGATGGCCATGGCTAGCCTAGCCATATCATGAGCTGTTGTTAATTGAGCTTCATGGTAGAGACCGTGAGGATTAAAGAACTTTGTATTTTTCATGCCCAGCCGTTTGGCCTTATTATTCATCATATGAGAAAATCCTACTGCACTTCCTCCCAAATTCTCAGCTACAGCATAGGCTACATCATTTGCTGATTTAATGATCAGTGCCTGGATCGCCTCCATCACTGTAATTGTACTGCCAGGTTTAATACCAAGATTACTCGGCGGTTGGTGACTCGCTTCAGTCGAGATTTTTATTCTAGATTTTGTTGTTAGCTTCCCTTTCTCCAGAGCATCAAACAGTAGATAGAGAGTCATCATCTTTGTTAGTGATGCAGGGTATCTGAATGAGTTTGCTTTGTGGTTGTACAATATCTCTCCCGTATCGGCGTTGACTACAAGGCCAGAATACATGCCTGATTCCAGAATTGGATCAGCATAAGCGTGATTAGTTTTGCTAAAGATTGGTAATCCAAACAATAGTACTATGAGCAATATTCTGACTAGCACTTAATTTCATTTATTTGTTGATAATGGGTATGGACCGTATTATGCCCTATGGTTGGGAGATCGTCAATGACATCGGTCCCTGCTTTCACCAAGATCCTCTGCTCATTTTTTCTAAAAACTCTTGGGCCAGCATCATGTAGGATATAGATCCCAAGCATTTCATATCATATATGATCGCCGGCTTCCCGTGGGAAGGGGCTTCAGAAAGCTTTATATTACGAGGAATATAAGTTTCGAAAACTATATCGCCTAACTCGGCTCTGACTTCATCGGCCACTTGGACGCAGAGGCGGTTCCTTTTATCGAACATTGTTAAAACGATTCCGATATTCCTTAGCACATTTGGATGGGCATTACGAATCAGTTTTATGGTGTTGAGCATATATGCTATGCCTTCCATAGCCAGGAACTCGCACTGCATAGGTATGAGTAGATTCTCCGCTGCTATGAGAGCGTTTAAAGTAATTAACCCTATAGATGGTGGGCAGTCTAGAAATATATAATCATAATTGGAAGCTATTGGAGCGATTTTATTGCGCAAAATAATTTGTTTTTGAGGGGCATCTGCAAGCTCGATATCAACAACCACAAGATCAATACTAGCTGGAATTATATCGAGAAGTGGCATTGAAGATTGCATTATGCTCCTCTCAATGTTGTGTCTATCAATTATAACATCATATATTGTTATTGGTCGATCTGCCGGAGATATACCAAGACTGGTACTTGCATTACCCTGCGAATCTAAATCTATTAATAACACTTTTTTTCCTAGAGCCGCAACGGCTGTTGCTATATTGACGGCAGTGGTTGTTTTTCCTACTCCACCCTTTTGGTTTGCAATGGTTATAATATGGGCTGTTGCCCTTGCTATCTCTGGGTTGAGGTGTGGTTGTTTTGATGTCATTTGATCGGTAGGTCTATTATAGGTTGGATGTGCACTACTAGAGAATTATTCCTATAGGGATTTTGATATTGTTGCAATTTAAAATTATAACTGTTGATTAATTTGAGTTCATTCTGCAATTGAATTTCTGTTTTGAACACTATGAAGATAGGATTTGATTGCGATCCAGGAGCTTGTGACTCTGAAATATTCTCGGTCAGAAGCATTAGATCCGATATGGAGGTCATGGCTTTGGAGATGATATAGTCGATGTTCGCAATGCACATCTTCTCTATTTTATTGTGATACATATTAATTGATCTATTTGTTTGGAGATTCAGGTGAGCTGATACTTCTCGTAAAAAGGCGACTTTCTTTCTATCCATATCAACCAAGTGCATGTTTTTATGATCTAATATAGTCATGATAATGCCAGGGAGCCCAGCCCCAGTCCCAACATCGACTATAGCCTTGCTTTTATCTTGGATAGTTTGAGATGCGAGAATTGAAAGCTACCTGATGGTTGGTACACTTTACCAAGGCGATTGTGTTGAGGTTATGAATGGTTTCCGCCCCGGTTCTGTGGATCTCATAGTCACTTCACCGCCTTACAAC
>CAIOSF010000029.1 GCA_903860855.1 uncultured Alphaproteobacteria bacterium
GACGAAAAAAGATTCGCTTGCTCCTTGATATATTGGCAGGATTCTCCCTATTGTTCTTAGCAAGATCCCTGGTTTCCTACCGATCGGCTCGCCATTGGTTGTTTCGGTGCTATGATCATTTTCTGCTGCATTCTTTTCCATTTCATGGCAATTTTCTTTGATTTTATGGTTCTTTTGTCCAATGAGTATCCTAGCTGCACCGCATATTAGGATTGCTCCGAATAAGTACATGATCCAGGAGATACTGTTGAGAAGGGCAATGCCCACAACAATCATTATGAATCTCATTACTATGGCTCCCACTATACCATAGTAAAGAATGAGGTGTTGCATATTGTTTGGGATATTGAATTGCCTAAATATTATGATAAATACGAATATATTATCTATGCTAAGTGATAGCTCGAGCACATAGCCAGTTAAGAATTCAACTGAGAAATGTTTCTCATAAAAGGCATATAAGTATAGAGCGAACAGCATGGCTGAACCTACAAATACACAGCTCATAATAATTGCACCTTTGCTGCTTTTATGAGCGTTTGATCTCAGGTCAATTATAATCAATGATATGACTATCATGCAGAACACTAACCAAAATATTAGTGGAAAATGAGTTGAAGTTACTGACATAGAGTTTTTATAACACAATCTACAGCTTGTAGATCGCCTTGTACAGTTGTTAGTTAATTCTTGTTCTCTTGGCGCTTATGTGATATATCCCGAAAGGATAATAAGTGGACAAGTCAGATGTCTGAAAAATATTCAGAATCCTTTAAATTTGATACTCACGCCGCTGTTAAAGATCTTATCAGTAGCGGATTCAAAGAGGAACAAGCAGAGAAGATTATACGTGTTGTAGTTGATGCTAAAGGCATGGATTTCTCCAGTCTTGCAACCAAAAAGCAGATAGACAAAGTACACAGTGAGCTCAATTCCAAGATCGATACTCTTGATGGCAAAATCAATAAAGTGCATGGTGAGCTCAATTCCAAGATTGACAAAGTACACGGCGAACTCAATGTTAAGATTGACAAGGTATATCATGGACTTGACGCTAAAATTGATAAACTTGAATATAAGGTGGAGTCTACCATCAACAAAGCAAAATCTGACCTATTGATGTGGATTATACCATTTATGCTTGGCGTCCTTGTTGCAATTCTTGGTATTTTAGTGAGACTGCTTTCGATGGCACCATCTTAGAGCGTCACCTTGGAGCCTCGTTGAATATCTCTAGGTCGCTCGGGCACTAAGATGATGCCATATCATATCACCCCTCCACCATCGAATGAATCATGTCTGAGATTAATGGTATTTTAATCGGCCGATTCGATTGACTTAATATAGCAGGTTCGCTATTGTTGGTGGCAGTTTTTGTGCTCGTAGCTCAGCAGGATAGAGCAAATGCCTTCTAAGCATTAGGTCGGGAGTTCGAATCTCTCCGGGCACGCCATATGCTGTTTACCCATATAATGACAAACTTAACACCAAAAGCAATAGTTGAAGAACTAAATAGATTTGTGATCGGCCAGGATGACGCTAAAAAGGCGGTGGCAACGGCCCTTAGAAACCGCTGGCGGCGCAAGATGGTAGAAGGTGAAATCAAGGATGAGATTGTTCCTCATAATATCCTGATGATAGGCCCAACTGGCGTCGGAAAAACTGAGATAGCTAGGCGTCTAGCGAAAATAACTCACTCTCCTTTTATTAAGGTGGAGGCGACAAAATTTACCGAAATTGGTTATGTTGGACGAGAGGTTGATTCGATTATTCGGGACCTACTTGAGTTAGCTATAACGCAAGTGCGCGGGGCTATGCGTAAAGAGGTGACCGATAGGGCAAAGACTATGGCTGAAAATCGATTACTTGACTCCATGGTGGGAGATGGAGCGAGTCCAGAGACGAGAGCAAGGTTTAGGCAGAAATTGCTCTCAGGTCAGCTAGAGGATAATGAAGTCGAAATTGAAATCGTTGATAATGGCGGAAACAATCCGTTGCAAACTTTTGATATCCCTGGGGCTCAGCTTGGTGTTATTAATGTTGGTGAAATGCTTGGTAAAGCGCTCGGTGGAAAGAAAACAAAAAGAGTAAAGTTGAAAGTGAGTATTGCTTATACAAACCTACTAAGGGAGGAAAGCGACAAGCTAATTGACGATGATATTATTGTCAAACAAGCAATAAACAATGTTGAAGAGGATGGAATAGTTTTCTTAGATGAGATTGACAAGATAGCAACAAGAGCTGGTCAAGGTTCAGGAGGGAGAGGCGAGGTTAGCAGGGAAGGTGTGCAAAGGGACTTGTTACCTCTACTTGAGGGTACCATAGTGAATACTAAACATGGTCCGGTGAAGACAAATCACGTGCTATTTATAGCATCAGGAGCTTTCCATATAGCAAAACCATCAGATTTACTACCTGAACTTCAGGGAAGGCTACCTATTAGAGTTGAGCTTGAGTCACTCACAGAAGGGCATATGTTACAAATCCTCAAGGATCCAGCGCACAATTTACCTAAACAATATCAGGCCCTCCTAGCCATTGAGAATGTTAGTCTGGTGTTTGAAGATGATGGCTTAGCTCATATAGCTCACATTGCAACAATGATGAACGATAGAGTTGAGAATATAGGAGCTAGACGTCTTCATACGATAATGGAGAAGCTATTAGAAAGTATTAGCTTTACCGCAAGTGAGAATAGCGGAGCTAAATTTATTATTGATCGAGAGTATGTTAATACAAACCTTAGCAAATTCATTCAGATTGATAGCGATATGAGTAGGTTTATTTTATAGTTTAGTATATTGTCTAGCATCTGAATATTGTCACATCATAGATGCATTTGCTTCTACCATTTATTCCTTATTTTGCAGTATGTGCATAATGTAAATTGCAACGCATCAATCCGCCAGGTTGCTTTTATTTTTTGATTAATTCATACATTATCACGGTATGATAAGTCAATAGAATGACCCATCTCATAAGTTGATCTTTCCAAATGCCAGTTTTTGCTGTATAATCAGCGCAGTCTTAAAAATATATAGTTTTTTATAGTCTTCTATAGTTGATATTCGGTGCTTCATGATGGCACACTCCGCAGGTTTGAGGTGCATCCGTTCATACCCCTTGGATTCCTCCCCCATCATAGTATATTATGGTTAATAGGCTTCAGGTCGTTTTTCTCTTTCAGGGCGTGCCGTGCCCTTATGGTACCAAGGTTAACTTCATGACTATATTTTGATTTAAAGTCTGCACGTATTCATATGCAAAATACTTTCTACGGGTTTGTTCGCCATATAACTAGGCCATACCTCCTTCCCTTCATTATAGCCGCTATCGTTATAACAATGATAGGTCTCATACCAGCACTTGATGGTATCTTGCTGAAGAAGCTTGTTGATGACCTAGGAAGCATCAACACTCTGTCTGAGGGGATGATTTACGTAATAATATATACTCTTTGGTGGGAGGTATCCTCATGGATATGGCGCTGTTACGATTTTTGTATGCTTAAGAGTATTCCTAGAATTCGTACAAAGATAATTGATGAGGCGGTATACTATTTAACTGGCCATGCATACAGCTATTTACAAAGGAACTTTACCGGAGCATTGGCAAATAAAGTAGCGGATCTAAACCTAGGCACCGCAACAGTAATAGAGATTTTTTATGAGGTTATTCTCCAGAAATTTATTATCACTATTGCATCCATAGTCGTTATCTATGTGATCCATCCATATCTTGGTGCTCTGCTTTTTGCATGGTTGATTATCTTTATCATCATTAGTTGCTTACTTGCGAAATATGCAACTGTATATGCTCAGAATTTTGCAGAAAAACGGAGTAATATCTTTGGCATGGTCGTAGATATTATAGGGAATATAAACAATATTAGAATGTTTTCTGGTCGTAGATTTGAGAAAGAACACCTACGAGAAAATCTTATGGGGGTGAGGTATTCCCAGGAGAGGATGCTATGGTTCCAACTTAAGGGCAACTATTTAAAAGGGTTAGTTACTTCTATGTTAATAGGGGCAATGCTTGCCCTTATGTTTTATTTACGAGAAAAACATAACGTCATTACTTCAGGTGATTTTGCTCTAGTTATCTCGATTATGATCGTATTATCAGAAAATGTTTGGTCTATGGGACATGAACTCAATACATTCGTTGAGCAGATTGGAGTATGTAGCAAAGCCGTACAAGCCATATCAGTAGCTCATGAGATAGTCGACAAGCCAGGGGCGAAGAGCCTTGTAGTTACAAAGGGTACCATAGTATTTCAGGATGTATCGTTTAGATATTCTGGTAAAAATAGACTTTTTTATAATAAATCTGTATCAATCAAGGGAGGGGAGAAGGTCGGTTTAGTTGGCTATTCTGGCAGTGGTAAATCGACTTTTGTTAATCTGATCATTCGTCTTTTTGACATAGAGTCAGGAGTGATTGAAATTGATGGTCAAAATATCAGCGAAATGACTCTAGATAGCTTGCATAGCGCTGTTTCATTTATTCCACAAGAACCGATTCTGTTCCATCGCTCTGTTGCTGATAATATACGCTATGGCAAAAGAGGTGCTAATGATGATGAGATAATCCTCGCTGCCAAAAAAGCCCATGCTCATGAGTTTATAGAGAAGATAGGCTATGATTCTCTAGTGGGGGAGAGGGGTATGAGGCTATCGGGTGGACAAAGGCAGAGGGTGGCCATGGCTAGAGCATTTTTAAAAAACGCTCCAATCTTAATTATGGATGAGGCAACCAGTGCTCTCGATTCAGTAACTGAGAAAAATATTCAATCTAGTATGGGAGAACTAATGAAAGGCAAAACAGTGCTGATCATAGCTCATAGATTATCTACATTGCTAGGTGTTGATAGGATTCTAGTATTCCATTTAGGTAAGATCGTTGAGGAGGGTAATCATAATGAATTAATGGCAAAGAATGGCATGTATGCTAATTTGTGGAAAACTCAAGCTGGTGGGTTTGCACCCAATGTCCTTGATGCATGATGTTGGTGCGCTTTTGTACAGACATGACGGCCTACTATAGAATTATCTTGTAATTTCGCGTCGTACAACGATGCTATAAGCACTCTTACAGCTAGAAAATATGCATCCTCCTAAAGTAACGCAAAGCCTAGGAGGGCTATCATCCATTCGCCTAGCAAACTTTTGTATGATACCATGTAGCCTCTCTAAACTTCTCAGCCTTGGGATGGTCGTCACCATCCCACTATTGCCTTTACTTCCGATCCTTTGAATAACACACCTAAGTAAACGGAGGGCTAGTTCTTCATGCAAATTAAGAAAATCAGCCATATTTATCAAAGCAGTACCATTTGGCGGAAACTGACATATCCTGTTTTCAGCTTCCTGTAGACATTTCTGGAGAAAATTCTCACATCTTGTCGCATTCTTAGCTAATAAAGACAATCTGGCTGGTATTTGCGGCTCAATCATGTGCCATTGCCTAAGCATCTGTCTGGTCTTGACTCTGTCAAATCGTTCGTTGCTATTGGATGGGTCCATCACATAGGCTATCCCCTCCGAATTAAGGGTATTTTCTATTTCCTCACGTGTAAAGGTTAGCAATGGCCTGATTAATCTAGTGGTAGTAGGGCGATAATGCTTAATAAAAGAATCCATGCTAGCAGCTGCATCTCCATTCAAAACAGCAGGATCATTCAATGCAACCACCTCTCCTATGCCAGTCAATCCAGCGATGCCACTACCTCTAGCGATCCTCAGCAGAACTGTTTCAGCTTGATCATCTTGTTGGTGACCAGTAAGTAAATGGAGGATTTCATTTTTTCGGCAAAACTCAGCTAATAGCTTATATCTAGCCCTTCTAGCTATTGCATGAATATTGGATTTTGGTTTATCACCAATCCACCTCAGGATTACAACTTTATCTTCATTAATACTTAATCTATCTTGAACATATGCTTTCACTGCTTCAGCTTCGATGCTCGATTCTGGCCTCAGACCATGATCTACTATCGCGGCGGCGATGTCTATTCTACTATCATATCCATTCTCCAGCATTAGATTTAGCATATAGAGTAGAAATGTACTATCTGCTCCACCGGACAAAGCGATACATAACTTAGCTGGTAACAATGCATTGTCTGACCCGTTGGTTGATATATTGACATCTGCATTGGGACCCGAAGCCGTTGTTGGTAACAGATGAAGCAAGTTGTTTGCAACTCTCTGTAATTGCGTGGAGACTATGGCTATATTACGATCACTTGAGTTGATATTTAACGAATACTGTAGTATTTCCAGTAAATATTTGCACTAGATATATGATGTGGGGATTTTATCATGTCCGACTATGAAATAAGACCCAAACTTACCCGAACCATTCTTTATGTAATATTAAGAGATTTACGCCTTATTATGGGTAATAAAACCTACTTCTTGAATGCTTTGTTATTCTGTCTGTCTTATTTGTTAGCTTGGTATTTTATTGTTGAGCATCGATCAGATGATATGATGATGCTATCATTCATCCTATCAATCGTCATAACCTTTTCTATGTTAATAGGTGAGAACTATGTTATTACAACTGACTACGAGAATGGTCAACTTGAAATGCTGATGCACACAGGTCACTCATTCGCTGTGATCATGGCCTGCAAATTTGTTTTCTATATCATAGCTCAATGTCTAGTAGCTTCTTGCACCTTGCTGGTTTTCTTTTGGCTTTTTGATGTGGAGTTTTTATGGTTTGCCTTGTCGACGCTGCTGTTTGTAGTACTCGTAGCAGGTAACTTGTTTATGTTTTTTGCCATGAGATTGGGGTATGAAAGCAAATTCATGGTATCTCTATTATCAATACCAATTAATCTGCCGTATACTTTGCTTTTTCTTTTATCGCTTAATGAGCACAGCTATTTATTGATGATGTCTGGTCTTTGTATAGCC
>CAIOSF010000030.1 GCA_903860855.1 uncultured Alphaproteobacteria bacterium
ATTATTTGCTATGTGGAGGCATGACATTTATATATCCAGAAAACAGCAAAGAAAAGTTCAATGTAACCATTAGCATGCCAGGCCTAGAAAACGACAAGTTTTTAACAAGCGCATCGGGCATGCAACAACTTAGTAAAGCTTACAGCACAACAACTAGAAACTTAAAAAATAATCTTTATCTTTTCGGTCACTACGAGGTTTTAGACCTTGCTCAGGTTGGTGATATATTAGTTGATTTTATAGCAATGGGCAAAGACCGCCCGTCCGATGAATTGATACAAGCTACCATAAAATCAACAGAGAAAATAGTGGAAGCCCAGAATGATTTTTTTAAAGATACAAATGTAAAGCTTGATCAGCCCCTAACCGTTTTCATTACAGATAATTCAAATGCTCCAGATGTCGATTTTTATTATGGGGCATACGTACATCCTATAAATGGGATCGTATTATTGACTAATAAAAAACAAACGATGATCGACCTTAAAAACTCTATCTCTCATGAGTGTTTGCATAGGGTTATGGGGGATTGGTATTTCGCGCCAAAAGAAGAATCCCCTCATTTCCTAGCAACTCGATGGTTTACTGAGGGGTTTACCGATTATTTTGCGGCCTTTATCAATCACAAATACGGAATGACCACTGATCAGGAATATCTGGAATATATTAATGGCGCCATACAGAAGTACTATAAACGTATAAAGGACATCACTGATCAGGGAGCTATAGCTCAGTTTTATGGCATAAAGGTAGAGAAATATAACATCAACGCGTTCATCTTCGACTTCCCCTATGTATACGGAGCCCTCATGGCCCTGAACATGGACTACACCCTAACAAAGGGCACCAAATACGACATGGAATACTTTTTCAAATCCCTGCTGAACCAATGCCCAGTTGACTCTCAACAAAACATAATTGCTCCATGTAAATTCACACAAAACACCTTCATAGAGACCTTTTCTAGCCTTTTTTAGGCTCGCTCAGATAGAGTAGAAAGCGACAAAGAGCACGAGGACAGAAAAGCCAGATACCAAAAAATGATGAAAGCATATCTGGAACGCTTTCTCTCCAACGGTGGTCCAATCCCATTGCCACCTGAGATTATGAACGGAAAGGCCTCACTGAAAACTCAGATAAAGGGAGATGTTCTCCATTATGGCATCAACCTTAGGCATCTCATATCAACAGGGATTGTTTTGGACATTGATAAGACGAGTAACCCATATAAGGCTGGTTTGCGCGATGGGGACATCATGGGCAGTCTCAATATAAACAACGATGGTATGATCACTATAATTGTAAAAACTGGGAATATAGGTGGGAAGAGTGATGGTAGCGGTGCGAATCAGGAGAATGGAGAGCAGAGTGGGGGAAATAAAGATGATGGGAAGGTAACTGATCAACTAAAAACGATAAAATTCAACGCACTAACGAAAGATAATATCCCTCAATACGCCATTGATGAATAAATCATATGGCTGATAATATATTAATCCATTGTAAATACATATCTTTTTCCTGATAATAATGACAACAATTTACCCCCATCTTCATCGCTATATGCTCTCTCTGATACACCATTATCCCATATACCACAGTTTGAGATAATGGGTCAAAAGGTAAGGCCACGTAACTATTTGTAAAATCTAACTTTTGGTTTGGATTTTTTGAGGGAATAGGCGCTTAAGGTTGAGATAATATGGACACATGTAATGTAAGAGCCGCAGGTGAAGTTCACATGGAATGGGCGCAAGCCAAATGCAATAGACAAACCGCAAGTGCAGTCAAATGCATTAATTGGTGATTTGTGCCTGGTATGAACTAGATCCATCTTATTTTTTAAACAATCAAAGATTGTTTCAATAATAGACCGTTTTCGTAAAATGATTTTTTCTTGTAAATCCACCAGTTTATTAGCCATACGTTTTTTTATGCCATGGATCATTTTTAATCCTCTATTATATGAATTGGACAAAAAGATTCTGCTTAATATAACCATTTATCGGCATAAATCTTTCCTTCTAGATTTTTGGTTAATTCCGGTACGGTGGTTCGATCATCAGCATTTGACTGCGCTAAAGCTTGTCTACTTCGTTTCCTTTAGTTATCGTTAGAGCAACAAATTCGCCATTTTCGTTAATTATTCCATGTAATTTAAATCCAAAGAACCAACCCATAGAACTTTTGCCAGATCTAGCCATATCTCACAAGCACTCTATTACGATAGCGATGTTGATCATGACACAGACTAATTACATTTTGCTCCATGTTGAGTTTGGTGTTTCTGATAAAAACCTTATAACTCAACACCTTAAATACTGCAACATCATCCCCCTTATCCAAAATTGGGGTATAATCAAGGCACTGTGTAGCGATAGTGATTGACCGAGATATTTTATTAGTGAGTTAATTTAATGTCTGGTACGTTGTCACTCCTCCTTCGACAACGCTTTGTGATAGCCCACTCAGCAGGTTTTAGGTGTATCAGTTCATCCCATTGGATTCACAGCCTATTTATAATAGGCTTCAGAGAGTCTCTCCTAGTATCGACAATAACTTAACTTACTATACTATCGGAGCCAGTTTTTCAAAGAAGTTTGTATTAAGATTCCCAAGTCTTTAACTCACCTTGCTCACATACTTTAAAAGAACCTCATAAAACCTG
>CAIOSF010000031.1 GCA_903860855.1 uncultured Alphaproteobacteria bacterium
AATGAAACCATGAAGAATATCGTAACTAATGTTGCCTATACCGTTGATGATCTCAATATCAATGATAAACTTAGTTTGGAAAATGATTTGTTGAAAAATTGCGAGACTATCTTGAAGAAATAACAAATAACAAGCTCCTATAACCATTTCCCCGCGCTAACCTTGGATGCATTTGTGTGTAAGATCTGGTATTATGATTGCCCAGTCAAGCTAAAAATGGTAGGTTATCTGGCAAATGCCTTTGCATAGTATAATTAAGTAAATAGAAATGATTATTCAAGGAACAACAGGAAATTGGGAAGTAATAATAGGTTTGGAGGTTCATGCCCAGGTCACTTCGAATACCAAGTTATTTTCGGGCAGTGCTACAGCTTTCGGGGCCGAACAAAATACCCAGGTTTCCTTCATAGATGCTGCTATGCCTGGCATGCTCCCAGTTTTAAATGAAAAGTGCGTGGAACAAGCAGTCAAAACCGGCCTTGGTATAGGAGGTAGGATCAATCAGACGTCTATGTTTGATCGCAAAAATTATTTTTATGCTGATCTACCTCAAGGTTACCAGATTTCTCAGTTCAATTATCCTATAGTCAGTGATGGAAATATCACAATTGAAATGGCCAGTGGGTTCAAGCGCGATGTTCATGTAATTCGCATACACCTCGAGCAGGACGCAGGCAAGATGCTGCATGATCAGAGCCCAACTGAAAGCTTTATCGATTTAAATAGGTGCGGGGTTGCCTTAATGGAGATCGTTACAGCTCCTGATATGAGAAGTCCAGATGAAGCTGCGGAATTTGTCAAAAAACTTCGCTCAATACTGCGCTATCTTGGAACATGCGATGGTGATATGGAAAAAGGATCAATGCGATGCGATGCCAATGTATCCGTGCGAAAGCAAGATGATGTCATCTTGGGCACAAGAGTTGAGATTAAGAATCTTAACTCTATGAGGAATATCGCAAGAGCTATTACCTATGAAGCCGGGCGGCAGGTTGAATCTCTAGAGGCTGGCATAGCAATAGTACAAGAAACACGTCTCTTTGAGGCTGGTAATGGCATGACACGTACAATGAGAACAAAGGAGGAGGCAAGTGATTATCGCTATTTCCCTGACCCAGATTTACTGCCTACATACTTGTCTGAAGAGTATATAGCCAACATTAAGGCTGTCTTGCCAGAGTTACCAGATCAGAAATTGGCTCGATACGTGAATGAGTACGGTTTATCGAGTTATGATGCCTCAGTCCTGGTCGCAGATAAGATTGTATCTGAATACTTTGAAGAAGTAGCTAAAAAAGCTGACCCTAAGGCGGCAGCGAATTGGATTACAGCTGAGCTCTTTGGGCGATTAAATAAAAATGGTATAGAGATAACTCAGTCTTCAGTATCGGCTGAAATGATGGTTGAGCTCCTCCACCTGATGAGTGATAACGTAATATCTGGGAAGATGGCGAAAACAATATTTGATAGGATGTTTGAAACTGGTGAATCAGCCGGATATATAGTGGAGAAAGATGGACTTAGGCAGGTTTCAGATATTGGAGAAATCGATCTTGTTATAGATGAAATTATTATGGCTAACCCAGATAACGTCGCCAAATATAGGTCAGGCAAGGATAAGCTATTCGCCTTCTTCGTCGGTCAGGTTATGCAGAAGACCCGTGGCAAGGCTAATCCGACTGTTGTTAATGAGCTACTCCAGAAAAAACTTTCTGGGGATAGTCTATGATCATCATGAGGTTCGCCCCATCACCAACTGGTTTTCTTCACATAGGAAGTGCCCGTACTGCCTTATTTAATTGGCTATACAGTCAAAAGGTTGGTGGCAAGTTTCATCTGCGCATTGAAGACACAGACAAAGCCAGATCAACCGAAGAGGCAGTTCAAGCCATTATAAGTGGTTTAAGATGGCTTGGCCTATCTTGGGATGGAGGGATAGTCATGCAGTCGACCAAATTAGCACGTCATGTTCAGGTCGCACAGGAGCTGATTGCGCTGGGAAGAGCTTATTACTGTTATCTTAGCCCAGAAGAGATCAGTGATTTTCGTGCTAAAAATCCCTATGGTAAGATTGTTAGTCCATGGCGCGATGGCGCTAAACAAGCAAGATATGGCATACTGCCCGTTGTTCGACTAAAGAGTGAAGATAGTGGCAATATCGTCATTATGGATAAGGTACAAGGAGAAGTGATGGTTGCATGCTCAGAGCTTGATGATATGGTTCTATTACGCTCCGACGATTCACCTACCTATATGCTGGCTGTCGTTGCTGATGATCATGATGCTGGAGTAAATTTTATTATTCGCGGTGACGATCATCTAACCAACACATTCCGCCAGTTGCAAATATATAAGGCTTTGGGGTGGAGGCAACCACAGTATGCTCACATACCTCTTATTCATGGGAATGATGGGGCCAAACTTTCAAAACGACACGGGGCTCTTGGGATTGAATACTATCGCAACGCTGGATACCTGCCTGAAGCAATGTGCAATTATCTTTTGCGGCTTGGCTGGGGTGGTGATGGCCAAACTGAGATATTTTCGATGAAAGAAGCAGCAGCTTTGTTTGATATAGCTGATGTGGATAAGGCTCCGTCTCGTTTTGATCTCCAGAGACTCAATTCTATTAATGCTCATTATATTGCCCATGCTGACGATGATCTATTGGTGAATGATGTGGTCGAGAGAATGAACCTAGCGACAGCATCAGATGAAGTGCGAGATCAGAAGTTCGACGATGCTATGGCCTTAAAGCAAGAAGCGTATAGGCGTATGAAGGCTGCGATGCCCATGCTAAAGATAAGAGCAAATACTCTTGTTGAGTTGGTTGAGCTAGCAAAAATATACATTGATAGAATAGAACCAATGGATGAGAAGGCTGAGGATATATTGCGTAATACTGGAAAAATCCTGCAACGCTCTTTGGGGGAGTTGGTGCAGCATATGGTAACCACGGCTCGGACAATAGAAGTATGGGATGGGCAGAACATCAAAGAAGCTATGAGCGCATTGGCTAAAAGTTCCGGCATTAAGGATGGTAATATGATGCAGATTCTGCGCGCAATGGTAATTGGCACTCTTCGTGGTCCTGGCATCTATGAAACGATAGCTATTCTTGGGAGGGATGAGTTTATAAGGCGCATAAGTTATACTAATTTCCACTATTAACAATGCCCATATGGATCTTCTGGATTTTGTATATTTACGAATGCTGCGACTAACCTAATTTCCTGATTTAAATGCAATGAGAGAGGAGCTAAGCTTATTGAATATAGACTGTGAATCCAAGAGATGAATAGACACACCTTTGGATCTGCGGAGCGCTTCGTCACGCAGCATTGCCGAGTGACGAGTGAAGCAAGCAGTTAAAAGCGGGCACTGGTACAACTGAATCAAAGATCCCCGAATTCATAGTATTGCCCATGATTCGCACCAAGCTCTCCGAAGTCATCACCTTCGAGGCCAGTACTGATCTTCATTTTACCCGTCCCCTCTTGCGATAACAACACATCATATCCTGATGGTTGATCATTCTTAACTCCCGTACAGCCAAAGCTCACTTCATTATTACTACCCATATTCGTGAGAGAAAAGGTCTGCTCTTTACTCAGAACCTGATGATCGCCCGTACTACCTGCCATATTCTGAGTTTGAAATCCGTTCAGATTTTGGTTCTCCAGAGTAGCCCTTCTCACCATAATCCTACTATTATAGATTGATCCAAATTCATGAATTTTTGTCCCATTTACTCCCACGTAACCGAAAGCCTGATAAGGGGGAATGCCCAATATACTGGTACCCTCATCATAATTATAATAACATGGTTTTTTTGTTGCAGTTCCTTCGTATATGGGCTCCTTATCCACAGAATCGTCTTTTTCTTTTGTTGGCGTTCTTGTTATCATATAATACTTACTCATAGTTTTATTGTCCCATACCAACATGGTATCTTCCTTTATGCATATATGCAATGTATGACTGTATAAAATAAAAAAATAAATGATTAAAGTTGCGTTAAATTTCATCATTTGATATAATGCGAGGCTCTGGTGAAGTTGGCATCTAATACCAATTGCCAAATGCAATAGACAAGCTTCATGTAAAATCAGACCGAAGGTCCTATCAAAATACTCGAGTTAGAATAGGCAAATAATTTTGGAGAGTATGAGAGTCTCTAAGTCAAGACAAAGAGCTTCTAACCATCAGTAAAAATTTATTGCTGGACTACTGCTGTGTTTTTGGGCATTGTCGGAATAAGAATGAATGAAATGCTAAAGTTCAATGAATATTCACGAATATCAAGCCAAAAGCATATTATCAGCCTATGGCTTAGAAGTACCGAAGGGATTACTCGCCCATACATCAGAAGAAGCGGTAAAAGCCGCTGAGAGTATCAACTCCTCTGTATACGTCATAAAAGCCCAAGTCCATGCTGGAGGCAGGGGGAAAGCTGGAGGCATTAAACTGGCCAAGAGCACAGCTGAGGTCAGAAAAATAGCTAGCAGCATGCTAGGAATGAAGCTTAAGACCGATCAAACTGGGGATGAAGAAAAGATTGTCCGTAAATTGTATATAGAAGAGGGATCAGATATTGCCAAAGAACTATACCTATCTCTTGTTCTAGATCGCAGCTCAGCCTCTATCAGCATCATAGCATCCAGCGAAGGTGGTATGGATATAGAGGAAGTTTCCCAACATAATCCAGAAAAAATATTAACGGCACGTGTTGATCCTACGATTGGATTGCAAGAATTTCATATAAGGAAGATATGCTTTGGCCTAAATCTCGATAGAGGGTTGCATAAACAATTCTCCAACACTTTGCATGGTCTTTACCGAGCATTCATTGACAAAGAAGCGTTACAAATTGAAATCAACCCCTTAGTGATTACAAAAAATGGTCACATCGTACCACTAGACGCGAAATTCAGTTTCGATGACAGTGCTTTATACCGACATCAGGACATAGAAAAGATGTTTGATCCATATGAACAAGATCCTCTTGAAGTGAGGGCAGCTCAGCATGGAATAAATTACGTGCGCATGAGTGGCGAAATCGGCTGCATGGTGAACGGAGCGGGCCTAGCCATGGCGACCATGGATATAATAAACTTATATGGTGGAAGTCCAGCTAATTTCCTTGACGTTGGTGGGACCGCTGATGAAGAGAGGGTCCTTCAGGCACTCAACATTATTACAGAAGACAAAAATGTAAAAGGTGTTCTTATCAACATATTTGGCGGAATAGTAAGATGTGATGTAATAGCCAAAGGAGTTATGAACGCCGCTAAGATCGCAAAGATTAGCATTCCGATAGTGGTGAGACTTGCTGGAACCAATGCAGAAATTGGTATGAAGATCCTTAGTGAATCAAATTTGTCCCTTTATCCCGCACCCGATGTTGATAGTGCAGCTAAGAAAATAGTGGAACTGACTCGCTGAACCACAAATAAGAAAAGACCAAAAGTATAAATAATAACATTTAAAACAAACCAAAAGGGCGAGTATGGCAATTTTAGTTAATAATTCCACCAAGGTTATATGTCAGGGATTCACTGGACAACAGGGGACATTCCACTCAGAGCAAGCAATAGCATATGGTACAAAGACGGTAGGAGGTGTTACTCCAGGGAAAGGAGGTACAACACACCTAGGCTTGCCGGTATTTGATACAGTTGAAGAGGCAGCAAAAAAGACAGAAGCCAATGCCTCGGTAATTTATGTGCCGGCACCATTTGCCGCTGATGCTATTCTTGAGGCCATAGATGCAAAGATTCCCCTTGTTATTTGTATAACCGAAGGCATACCAATTATGGACATGCTAAGGGTCAAGAAGTCATTGGCCAATAGTAAAACAAGACTGATCGGTCCAAATTGCCCCGGGGTGATAACACCAGGAGAATGCAAAATTGGTATCATGCCGGGTTATATACACAGCCGAGGTAAAATTGGTATAGTATCACGCTCAGGCACCTTGACTTACGAAGCAACGGATCAAATAACAAAAGTAGGACTTGGTCAAACAACTTGCGTCGGCATAGGAGGAGATCCACTCAACGGTACAAACTTTGTTGATATACTTGAAATGTTTTTACTAGATGACGAAACAAAAGGTATTGTTATGATCGGAGAGATAGGTGGAGATGCTGAAATGAATGCTGCTGAGCATATCAAACGCAGTAAGATTTGCAAACCTATGGTAGGGTTTATCGCTGGCAAAACAGCACCAAAAGGAAAACGGATGGGTCACGCCGGAGCGATCATTTCTGGGGGTGATGATACAGCTGAAGCAAAAATGGAGTCACTTAAATCAGCTGGGATCTCTGTAGTTGATTCTCCGGGAGCGATAGGCAAGATGATGTTAATTGCCATGGGGGGGTAAGTTTTGGATACTTCAGATCCTGAAATAATCTAGCCAATGCTGGAAATATTCGATGATCAGTACTTAAACAACCTTGCCTTCACATCGTGAATCATATGCTAAAAAAACAAGTTTTGGATGTCATGGTCATACTCTTCTGAGTTCCTATACCCCAAGCTTGTTTTTTCGCACTAAAACATAGCTAGCCCCATTACCACCATGATATTTTGAAGCTACACCAAAACGCAGGATATATGGCCTGATCATGGGGGAATTCATCCAATTACCAACCATACTCTTAATTGACACAGTTGACTCATAAGCTTTTATATCAGATCTAGATCCTTTACCGGTTATTATGAGTAGCATCCTTTTTCCCGATAAAA
>CAIOSF010000032.1 GCA_903860855.1 uncultured Alphaproteobacteria bacterium
CCGATCTTCATGAAAAAGTTTTTCCCGGAACTGAAACATCGGGCTTTTTCCTGTGAATCCTGGCTGCTGGACAACCAGTTTGAACAAATTCTTCCCCCGGCATCCAATATTCTGTTATCGGTAATTATAGCAAGACTGGCAACACTCTTTAGATTACTGATGCCAATCATCTTGTCCTGAACCAACTTATAGCTAGTGTCAAAAGCTGAACCAGCAAGAAATTCACTGGCTAAATGCGCAGCAGCAACAGATATACCGACCTTTTCAATTGTCTTAATCACAAAATCTGTATTTGTGCCATCTAGCTCAAGATAATGCAATGCTGGATTAAGTAGGCATTTATCGGTAATTTGCACTGCTCCTGACAAAACACCGCTTATGGCACCGCCAACAAAAATCGATGTTAATTGACTTAATGCCCAGGTTGCTCCATAACCACCGTAGTAAGAAATGCCAACGGGACCAGCATAAGCCGCAGCTGCTGTTGCTCCAAGAAGAGATAGGCCAGCTAGACCGGCACTAATCGCAGTAGTGCTTGCGGTCGCTGCAAAATCACTATCGCCCAAACCAATTGGTTTTAGAATATAAGGGTTAATAATTTTATTGTGTATATAAGAACTAACTTTGCCACCAATAAATTGACAAGCCAAACCACCAACGAACTGTCCAATTCCTGACATAATTCCTCTTTTTATAAACTTTATTTACTTATTCATGAGGATGATAGTAGAGATGAATCACTAAATAAATGTGAATACTAGAGAAGGTTCAACCAAAAAATACAATTTAATCCAATTATTATTCGATCTTTTCGTTTAAAAGTTAAAAAAACAAAGAATCCATTATTTTTCCTGTTATTTTTAATAACTCACCTTACGCAAGGCAATGCTGGGAACCGCAAAATTCCTTGACTTCACTAAAAGGTACTATGCTGATTTTATGAGGTTTTTTCAAAATCTGTGCGTAAGGAGGCGAGTTATAAAGATGAATGAATCTTCTAAGTATACATGAGAAAATTTCTGGAGATCCTTATACCAGTTCCCGATTTTAACTACTGCTGCTTTGACTTCGCTTCCATCTTGTCTATTGCATTTGACTTCACCTTCGGCTTGTCTATTACATTTGAAAACTGGTATTATCCTTAACAATCCTATCTTCAAAGGTGTGCAAGAGCAATTTTATGCATTTCAGCCTCGGTTTTTTGCTGCTCTGCCATGGCCTGATTCATATAATCTACATAATAATCTAAATCAAAGCCATATACCTTGATGCCGTACTGGTAGTAGATAACGCTGGCATCTTGTTTTGTTATGTTTAATTTGATAAAATCTAGCTGTTTTTCAGTGATCAGTGGATGCTGAAGTTTATATTCGTTAATCCAGGCATCAACTCCATCCATGTGCTCCTGTTCCAGCTGAATACCACGGAATGCCTCCGCTACTTCACTCATAGCTAATATTGATGCGGCAAAATTAACTTGCCCAGCTATAACGCTATTGCTTCCAAGGCCGGGAAACATTGTATTCCCGATAGAATGAAGGCCTAGGGAGAGATATGATATGCAATATTTCAGTGGATTAATCACAGCATGATCCAAGACCTCGGTGCAATATGTAAGGGGAGTGGCGACCACAGCGTCAAAAGCCATTCCGAGATGACTCCAGGCTTTACCCATTAGACCAGGAGCAACGGGATTTGCTTTATTCAACTCCTTTTTTGCCCTTAATCCATTCATCAAGCTTCCAGATTTTCTCTAATTTTCCATCATGCAATCTCGCATTGTTTAAATTTTGCATAAGGATATCCTTACTCCCATCCCCAATATTTTGGAAATTTTTCAATACCTCATCTGCCTTCTTTTATATTATCTAGGTGATGAAGTTTGTTGCTCGCATTGATCAACTTATTCCCAACATCGATATAGGCTTTATCAAGTAAGCAATAGTCATCAATCTTGATTATGGTTTTGTTGTTTTTGGCATTAGCTAGAGTATACCAATCGTGTCCATTTGCGGATCCATAATATGTGGGTCCATGTCCGTAGCAGGGTGCTTCAAAGAGAGTAGTCGATCTGCAAGATTAGCGACCGCCAAAGTCACGCTAATCTTGCCAATAGCCTTGGCGATAAATCCAACCTTGCTTCCCTCTAAGTCAAAACGATGTAATAAGGGATCAACTATATGATCGTTGGACAAGGCGGTGACTCCAAGTATTGTACTAAAGGCAGCGCTGCTTAGAAATGTATTCGCCAATCCATTCAACAAATATGTACCAAAGTACCAGACATAGCAGGATGAGCGTGTAATACCGACGTACGGAGCCATGAATACCGCTCCGGCTAGCGATAATCCAGCCAATCCAGAGCTCATCATTATATTGCTCACATCTTGCGCCGTCCTATTTTCACTCATGCCAAGGGGAGTAAGGATATATGGGGTAATAACCTTCTGATTAATATAAGAAGTGATTCCTATGCCTATATTCTGAGAGATTATATTACCAACAAATTCACCGAACATCTACTCGTGACTTTTGATCATTTAATTATAGGAGCATTATAGAATAATTTAATATTCATGCAACTATATTATCGAACAATCATATTGCGAGAGAAGATTGATATAATGCTGATTCTCTGTATCAGTCTTGTTTGAATAAGACATGTCTGAGTGAGCTAAATTTTTCCAAGACCTTTCCTGTTCCGGTCGCAACACAGCTCAATGGCTCCTCTGCTACGAAAACCGGCAGCCCCGTCGCCTCCTTCAATACTAGATCCAGGCCTTCTAACATGGCCCCTCCTCCAGTTAAAACAATGCCTCGATCCACTATATCAGCAGAGAGCTCAGGTGGTGATGATTCTAGAACTGTTTTCACAGCCATGACAATTTGATTTATCGGCTCTAACAGACTTTCATTTATTTTATCTTCGGTAAGTGTGATTTCCTTGGGGACGCCATTTAATAAATCCCGACCTTTAATTTCCATTTTTCGGTTTTTACCTTTGCTCACACAGGCTGAGCCTATTTCTTTTTTTATTCTTTCAGCAGTGGATTCTCCGATCAGTAGATTGTGGTAGCGACGTATGTAAGATGTGATGGCTTCATCCATGCTATCGCCTCC
>CAIOSF010000033.1 GCA_903860855.1 uncultured Alphaproteobacteria bacterium
GATATGAAAGACGAAGTTAATAAATTTCGGGCCAAGCTTGTTGAAACAGCCGTTGAATTTGATGATGCCGCCATAGAATCTTACTTAAACGGCGACGAAATACCTGAAGATGTCATCAAGAAATGCATAAGAAAAGGAACAATTGGTGGTAAACTCGTACCGGTGTTCTGCGGTAGCGCCTTCAAGAACAAGGGGGTTCAACCCTTGCTGGATGGTGTAGTAGATTACTTACCTAGCCCTCTTGATATCCCTCCAGCTAAGGCTATTAATTTAGCGAGTAAAGAGGAGAATGCGGAGATTTTAGTTGAGCCGTCTGATAAAGCAAAATTCTCCGGTTTGGCATTTAAGGTTATGAACGACCCATTCGTTGGATCGCTGACTTTTGTGCGTATATACAGTGGGATCTTGAAGTCTGGTACTGGAGTCATTAACACTATCAAGGAGCAGAAAGAGCGTATCGGCCGTATTCTATTGATGCATGCAAATAATAGGGAGGATATTAAAGAAGCATATTCCGGTGATATAGTAGCCTTAGCTGGTTTAAAGAACACGACAACAGGAGATACTCTGTGTGATGAAAGCATAGACATAGCTCTAGAGAAGATGGAATTTCCAGATCCAGTGATTGAAGTGGCGATCGAACCGAAGACTGCTGCTGATCAAGAGAAGATGGGGGTGGCGATTGCTCGTCTTGTTGCGGAAGATCCATCTCTTAGAGTTAAAAGCAATCCGGAAACTAACCAAACAGTGTTGGCTGGTATGGGGGAGCTCCATCTGGAGATCATTGTCGATAGGATGAGGAGAGAATTCAAAGTAGAGGCCAACACTGGTGAACCTCAAGTTGCTTATAGGGAGACCATCACAAAATTGTATGAGGTAGATTATACCCATAAGAAGCAAAGTGGTGGTGCTGGTCAGTATGCTAGAGTCAAGATTATCTTTGAGCCACTAGAGGCTGGTGCAGGATTTCAGTTTGAGAGTAAGGTTGTTGGTGGTAGTGTTCCGAGGGAATATATACCAGCGGTTGAGAAAGCTCTTATCGATGTATGCAAGACTGGTGTTTTGGCTGGCTATCCTACAATAAATTTTAAAGCTACCTTGATAGATGGGGCTTTTCATGATGTTGATTCTAGTGCTCTGGCCTTCGAAATAGCTGCTAAGTCTGCCTTTAGAGAAGGGATGGCTAAAGCTGGGCCGAAGATTCTTGAGCCAATAATGAAGGTTGAGGTCGTGACTCCTGAAGATTTTATGGGGGATGTTATAGGTCATCTGAACAGCATCAGGGGGCAAATTCTTGGTATGGAACCACGAGGTAATGCCCAGGTCATTAGCGCTAACGTGCCTTTGGCTAAGATGTTCGGCTATGTGAACTCTCTACGCTCCATGACACAAGGTAGAGCTCAGTATACCATGCAGTTTTCTCACTATGAGCAGGTGCCTCAACAAATAGCAGATGAGATTGTTGCGAAAAACAAGTAATCTCTTGCTTAATTTGATAATCTATCTACAATCAGTTCGTTTATCGCTGGCGTCTGTTGTATTGAATTTATAACAGCGACTAATTTGGGCGGTTAGCTCGTCACCCTCGCGTTTTGATAGGTCTTTTATAGACCTGAGAAGTGAGAAGCCAAAAGGCAGAGCTATAAAATGTGTTGTATTAATAATGTATTAGGAGTTTGCAACAATGCGTGTAAAGTTTGAACGCAATAAGCCTCATGGCAATATAGGAACTATAGGGCATGTCGATCATGGTAAAACCACATTGACCGCTGCCTTAACCAAACGTTTTGGTAAGGCTGTTAGATATGATGAAATAGATAAGGCACCAGAAGAAAAAGCCAGGGGTATCACAATTAACTCGGCTCACGTCGAGTATGAAACGGTAAATAGGCACTATGCTCACGTTGATTGCCCCGGACATGCTGACTATGTGAAGAATATGATCACCGGTGCGGCTCAGATGGATGGTGCTATCCTGGTTGTAAGTGCGTCTGATGGCCCTATGCCACAAACTCGTGAACATATTTTGCTAGCTAAACAGGTTGGCGTTCCTAGCATTGTCGTATTTATCAATAAAGTGGATATGGTTGATGATCCAGAGCTTATTGATCTGGTGGAAATGGAAGTTAGAGATTTATTGACGAAATATGGATTTCCAGGCGATGACCTTCCAGTTATCCGCGGATCAGCTCTTGCTGGCTTGGAAGGCAAAGAAACTGATATTGGAACCCAAGCTCTTGATAAGCTAATGGCAGCTGTAGATGAATATATACCGACACCAGAACGTGATATCAATAAGCCTTTCTTGATGCCTGTTGAAGACGTGTTTTCTATCTCTGGTCGCGGCACAGTTGCTACTGGACGTATAGAGCAGGGTGTAGTTAAGGTTGGTGAGGAAATCGAGATTGTTGGAATTCGTAAGAATATGAAAACAACTTGTACTGGCGTTGAGATGTTCCGTAAAGAGCTTGATCAAGGCATGGCAGGCGACAACGTTGGTATACTTATGAGAGGCGTTGGTAAAGACGATATAGAACGAGGTCAAGTTCTTGCTAAACCAGGGAGCATCACTCCTCACACTAAATTTAAAGCTGAGATATATGTGTTGAGTAAGGATGAAGGTGGTAGACATACTCCATTCTTTGCAAACTATAGGCCTCAGTTTTATTTCCGTACCACGGACGTTACCGGCACGATTGAATTGAAATCAGGGGTCGAAATGGTTATGCCAGGTGATAATACCGAGATTACTGTGGACTTAATTGCTCCGATCGCTATGGATAAAGGCCTAAAGTTCGCTATTCGTGAAGGTGGCAGGACTGTTGGTGCTGGCGTCGTCACTGAGATCATAGAGTAGGTGTAACTAAAATGAGTTTGCAGCAACAAATAAAACTTAAGCTAAAGGGTTTTGATCATAGAATAC
>CAIOSF010000034.1 GCA_903860855.1 uncultured Alphaproteobacteria bacterium
GCGCAACACCTCCAAAGGCCTTAAAATTGGTAGCTGAGCCCATACCCTCTCCCTCTCCTTAACATAGCGACATAATTCAAGAGGAGCTTCAACAATTACCTCTATTTCAGTTTGCTTCTTATTCATAGTATCGTGGTATAAGGAAGAGAAATGACCCTTGGTCACTGATAATGATTTAAATTGATCATAATCATAGAGATTACCGACGCCCAGGTTGACAGCTAGTCTATCCAATAGACAGATTGTATAGCGTAAGAAAAGTGAATTTTTTGGATCATCAAACACATGATCGATACTTCTCTCAGTAATTGCGGATAACACATTTATTGTCATGCTAAATCGTAATTTTTCTAAAATATCCCTATGTATCCCCCTGCTGGAGATGCTAGTTTTGATATCAGCCTCATTAAATATACTTGCAACTTCCTTTAGAAGATCAGGCATGGGCTTGAATTCATAGGGAGAACCAAGAACAACACTAATCTTTTCCAAAGGCCTTATTATATTTATCTGTCCTGGGCTTTCGACCATAGATGCGATAAAAGGCTGTATTCCAATAACCTTCCTATCCTCAAGAATTTGTGAAATTTTGCCGTTTTTATCTACAGAACTTATATATTTTTTGTCATGTAGCTTCAGCCCTCTCAAGAAATAAAATGGTAAACCATTGCTCACAACTCCTACAATAGAGTTTTTATCTGTTATTTGCCTTATCTGCGCGGCCACCTTAGACGTTATGCTGGGTTGTTTAAGACTCACGATAACAAGATCCTGTAAGCCGATAGATGGATCAAATTCCCCTAAATATTTGACGTACCTTGGTAAAATCTCAAGATCCCTTGACACATTATTCTCATTGAAATGAACTTGAATGCCGTATTTCCTAGCATGATTGAGGCTTGCACTACCTGATTCTCCTATGATTGAAAGATCGCAAAACAAACATTTGGGACAACCGTAAACAAACGACATGGAGAAATAGGCTCCGACGGCTCCAGTTCCCCCAAATATTGCAATTTTTTTTCTTTTACTGCTTTGCACGTTATATTTGTATTGCTAATCAATATGCGCGCATTATACACAGACTAATATCGTTTAGCAATGCCCGATACTAAATCTTAGATTGAAACAAAGGAGATAATAAGTGAAGTATAGCCAACTTAGCTATATATCATGAAATGATCAATGTAGAATTGAAATAATTGGGATTTTAATTTTTCTTGTAATTGAAGAAACAAGCTCTCTGGCATCGGATTCGATTTGAAGGACTGATAGCTGAGCGCTCGGAGGATAGTACCCCCAGCCACCTGCAGCTTTTTCCCGAAAATCAACTGAGCTAATCACTCACAAACTTGTGTGTTTCAACACCCTCTATGCCCCTCCTATGGCCAGTTCGCTTGTAACCTACCGCAAGCTTTGACTTCACCTTCAGCTTGTCTATTGCAGTGAGAACCTGATATGAGATGCAACAAACCCAGGACGCAAGTTAAATGAGCTTGGGATGAAATTGAGAGGAAGGCCCAAAAACCAACCAACATTTAAGTACATTCCACTGATCAACTTATTGTTTTTTAATGTCCTTACCACTATCTCTATTGGTACTAGAGCAGGGCTGCTGGGCCCCAGCACCAGTAGCAGTACTACTGCACTGATCAGCATGAGTCTTACATTCGGTGTAAGCCTTCTGTACAACATCAAGAGATTCATGACTAATACGATTAGCTAACTCAATCATCTTCTGGGCATACTGATACTGGGCATCCATAGCCTGCTTAAGCGTGTCGAAGCAAGGCACGCAATGACCACTCTTATAAACCTCTGCGCACTTGCTCTGTTGCTGCTGAAAGAACTCATTAGTCTTCGTCATACTTTCTTGAATCATCTGATAGTATTTTTCTTGCAAAGCCAAAACAAGTTGCTGACCTTTACTGGTCATGCTCATTAAATTGTTTGGTTGCATAAATGATGTAAAAGTGTACATAATTATTGACCGTTTTATTGTTGATATCGCTAAATGTATCAGTTTTTTTGTGCGATGCAACATAAATTTTTATATCGATATTCCATAATGAACTCACCGACACCTGCAAGATCCCTTAACACATTATCAAAAGAAGACTATTAACATCACCACTAATAGCCTTGTTTTGTATTAAATATCTAGAGGAGACTCAGAGGGGATTTGCAGCTAATTCAACCACGGTAAGATCATGTCCAAGCCTTAGCATTAACTCCTTGCAATCATCTTCAGTCGTGGTCACAAATAATTGCAATCTAAGCCTTAGCAAAGTTTTGAGTAAAGCCTCTTGCCTCTCCGGATCAAGGTGAGCAACCAAATCATCGAGCAATAGTACGGTATTTTTATATTTCTCAGAGATCATGGAGGCATGAGCAACAGATATAGCAAGTAATATTACTTTCTGCTCTCCCGTAGAACATAAGCCAGACAAGACCCCCTTTCCGTCTCTCACTATCAAATCGGTGCGATGTGGCCCAAAACTTGAATATCCACGATTTTTATCACCCTCCCTTGCTTTTAAGAATGCAGCTAAAACTAGCAATTCTTTTTCGCTGAGTCTTGGATTAGGTATAGCTTTGCTCTCCATTGACTCATTTGTTATGCAATTCTCCGAATTATTCTCACGTACACGCTCCGCTGAGGTATGATATCCTGCCGCAGGGGAAGAAAGATCGTATTGATCTTTAAATTTACTAGCTATAACTGAAAGCACTTGGCTCTGCATAGACAACTTGAGACTGCGAAAAAATTCCCCTTCTTTTTTCCCTAACTCTTCATCGGCAAGCATAACCATTTTATCGCGAATCATTGATAAAATCTCTCCCCTTCTCATCTCAATCCTTAGGGCTATTGGAGCCAGCTGCTCTTCTATTAATGTCAATAGCCTATGATCGACGTAATGTGATTTTAGAACTGCAAGACGTGATTTTATATAGTGATTATAGCGAATTGTATCCAAAGCATGATCTGGAAAATAGGCATAGACCATACGATCAAGCCACTTACGTCTACTGGCTGCAGCTCCAATAAATATAGTATTCATCTGAGGTGTTAGCCATAAAACTCGCATTTGTTCTATCATCTCCGAACTATTGAGGATATTTTCGTTCAAACGACAGACTTTCTTCCCACTCCTCCCACTTTTTTTACCTTTCTCGCATTCTACCGTGAGAATATCATCATCAGCTAAGGCCAGAGCCAAACTCCAACTCTTTGGATATAAATAGTCATGTCTCCCTCTTTCATCATCAATTGATGAATGCGTTGTAATCTCATCCATGGTACGAGCTCTCAGCCCTCTACCCAGAGACATTAGAGAGATTGCTTCCAGTACGGACGTCTTGCCACTACCATTGGGCCCCAACAACAGGACCACCCTGGCCCCAGTGTCAATATTAAGCTGACGATGATTACGGAAACTAACCAGTTGAACGTGCTGTATCACCATCGCCTAATTGCATCGGCATTAATACATACATGGAGGAGTGATCTTGCGTATCTTTTACGACGATGGGATGAACGGAGCTGTTCAGAGTGATTACAGCGTTCTCACCGCGGATCACTGACAAGCAATCGGTGATGTACCGAGCATTAAGCAAAACTTCAATCTTACCATCATCGTATTTTATAGGTATAAGCTGAATTCCAGAGGCATGATGAGATATTTGATTCTCAACTGAAATAGTAAGCTGATTTTGCTCAAATGTAAGCTTAACCTTTTTGACTTTGTCTTCTAGCACAGACACAACTAAATCTATAGCTCTCATCAACTCTTTGACATTCACTTCTAATTCCTTTCCTGCAGAAATTTGGGCGAGAGGAGCTTGATAATCGGGAAATTTAGCATCTATGAGCTTCGAAATTATTGTGGTACTACCAATGATAAATTTGATTTTACGATCCGTAATCCACAATCCAACCTGAGCGCTCTTGTTAGATTCAAGCAGTTTAATCAACTCAAATACAGTTTTACGAGGTATAATAACTCCTGGAAGGTTAGTCAAAGCAGGAGGTGATGTGACAACAGAATGACCAAGAACAGAAGTGGCTGTATTAGATAAGTCTATATCAGCTTTAGCCAAACGATGAGCATCTGTAGCTACAACGGTCAGATGACCGAGCTCATGCTGATGAAGATAAGCACCATTTAGATAATAACGAGTTTCCCCGCTAGAAATAGCATGTTTTGTTTGGGATAAAAGGGAATGGAGGTGCTCAGCTTGCAGAACCAAATGAGTAGATCCATCGAAAGAGTCATCAAAACTTGGAAATGCAGTGTCTGAGAGGCATGGTAAGTTAAAGCGCCCCGCTCCACCGGTAATGATTAATTTATCCTCATTCTTTAAGTTAAGTAATATCTCGTCGCAGCCATAAAGTTTACGCACTATTTCATAAAGAGGCTGAGCAGGAGTTGTAAATGAGCACGATATGTCACTGTTCACTACAAAAGTATCAGACACCATGATATCCATGTCAGTGGTAGTGAAGATCGCCTTTCCTCCATCAATTCTGACACTCACATGCTCTAGTATGGGCATAGCGCTTCTGCGCTCTACAATCGACTGCACTTTGGCTAAAGAGCTTACCATTTGCTCTTTGCCCACAATAATCTGCATTATGTTCTTTTAATTTCATCATATAGAGTTCAAGATAAACAAGAAGCTAAAAAGTTGCAACATAATTGCAAACTATATAAATTCTTGCTGCTTGACTAAATTTTCCAACATCTTATACGCTGCTAATAATGTCATATTTTTAACAAATCAGTTTAATGATAAAAGCAAACTAGACAATGAGTCAATAATTTTTGATAAGTTGGCCATGGCAGCCCATGGCTTGAATCTGGTTTTGGACGATCAAGGAATAGATAGGCCGCAACGGCAGGAGAAGGAGAGATTAATGCCTTACAAAAAATAGATTAATAAAGACTTGCAGGAACAAATTGGATTAGGTTCTTTGTCTTATGTTAGAGAATCAGCTAAGAAGATTAGTAGTAATGGCGATGATGCGTCCAAACTTATTGACCTTTACGAGGCTGTAGTTCATTCAAAAAATCAAAATAAGGCAAGTATTATTTATCGCTGATTTTATGCAACTTATTGACCATATTTTGAAGATAGGAGTGACAGTTCATGCATTAGAAAATAGCTATATTAGGACTCCTGAGAAATTTCAGGGTAAGATTAAGTTTTTCGCTGACTACAACTTTAGATACACAGTAGAAAATTTCATGAAGATGTCTGGAATGTCATTTGAAGAACTGAGTGAAGCTTATGATGATTCTTCTAGTCTTCAGGATTTTGAGAATAAGATTGAGTTTGTGAGCAGCTCGCTGACCACAATAAAGTTATTACGTGATGAACAAGTCACGTTCTCAGAACGCTGCATAATCTACGACAAAAACAATAATCTCCATAAATTTCTAGATAATGAAGTTCATCTTTCACTACCTGACATTAAAATGCCCAACACACCCAAACAACCTTAATCATCGCACTTTGTCTCTGTAATAAAATGCCATAGGATAGAGGATCCTAAAACGACTGGTGGTGATCAAAGTGCTACATAATACAGAAAATAAAACAAATTTAGAGTGGAACCTAGATAATCTGCAATTCACTGATAAGTTCAACAAGATAAGCAAGAGTAGCTTTGATGGCCTTATAGACACAAAAATAAATAGTCTGTCGACGTTACTTAAGGACACAGAGGGAAAGTCGCCCAAGATATTGATCCAAGAGCTAGCAGCTCTTATTAGGGATAAATTCGCTGAGCAATATGAGGAGTTGGGCAAGTTCGCTTCGGTCGCGAATGGATTTCAAGAGCTCTATGGCACCAATGAATTATTAGTAGAGACGGTTTAGCCAGAGTGGCTTATGGCTTGAATCTGGTCTCAAAAGATATAATAGATAGAGCCAAGAACCAAACAAGAAATAAGATAGCTGATATATTAAGTCAGTCACACGCAGTAATGGAACTAATAACTGACAAAAAAAATAACATTTCTTGAAATTGCTATTATCTAATAAGGGTACCATCAATGATCTTCTTAGTGAGGCACGGTAAGTTAAAAGATGAAACCGGGGCAACATATGGTGACACTGTTAACTTGTCCTCATTTGTGTATAATGGTGAGCTATTCACTATAAATTAAGGCGCGATCTTAGATATGTCTATTGAAGTTATAAGTTTTGGTTGCCGCCTAAACAGCTATGAAGGAGAAGTGATCAAAAAACACGCTGCTTCAGCTTGCTTAGAGAATACAATAATTCTCAATAGTTGCTCAGTTACAAGCGAAGCAGAAAGACAGCTCCGCCAAACAATTCGAAAAATACGCAAACAAAACCCTGACGCAAAAATAGTTATAACGGGCTGTGCTGCTCAAATTAATCCAGAGAAATACGCCACAATGCCGGAAGTTGACGCGGTTATAGGTAATCTAGAAAAAGTTGAATTATCAGCCTACCAACAAATAGCTGCCAGAAGTAATATGCATGCTAATGTGGACAATACGTCATTGAGCATTGATGACGAGGTGCAAGATCCGAAGTTCACCGACACTATAGGCTTGAATCCACATATAATGGACAAGCCTAAGGCGAGGTTACAAGCATATAAAAACGAATCAGTAATAGTCAGCGACATTCAAGAAGCTAAAGAACTTGCTCAACATCTCATATCGGGATTCGAAAATCGTGCCAGAGCCTTCATGCAAGTACAAAACGGTTGCAATCACAGATGCACATTCTGCATAATACCATATGGAAGAGGAAATAGCAGAAGCATACCAGTAGGAGAAATCACAAAGCAGGCAATGATATTAGTCGATAATGGCTATAAAGAGATCGTGATAACTGGAGTTGATATCACCGACTACGGCCTTGATCTCCCTGGCAAGCCAAGATTAGGGCAAATGCTCAAAAGACTCCTCCAAATTGTACCACAAATCGAGCGCATCAGGCTTTCATCTCTAGATGTTGCTGAAATTGACGAGGATCTCCTTGATTTAATAGCATACGAACCTCGCTTGATGCCACACCTGCATCTAAGTTTACAATCTGGCGATAATATGATCCTGAAAAGAATGAAAAGACGACACTCAGCCGAACAAGTGGTGGAATTCTGTAAAAAAATTGAAAAACTGCGGCCTAATATCGCCTTAGGCGCAGATGTTATAGTGGGATTCCCAACAGAAACAGATGAAATGTATGAAAATA